>JASMMN010000211.1 GCA_030748155.1 Phycisphaerales bacterium | reverse complement strand
TAAGCGAGTCTCGAAGACCGACACGATTACGCTTGAGAAGACATGGCGGGTCGTTCCGCGAGGCGTGGCCGTGACGGTTGGCTGCTCGACCTTTCCGACGTGGAATGGATACCCCGGCATTTTTGCAAGTCTCGTGACCGGTAACGTCGTGATCGTCAAGCCGCATCCGGGAGCCGTACTTCCACTGGCGATGACAGTCGAGATTGCTCGCGAGGTGCTGCTTGAGGCGGGTTTCGATCCGAATATCGTGACGCTCGCGTGTGATACCACCGATTCGCCCATCGCTCAGGATCTCGTTGTTCGACCCGAAGTCGGTATTGTCGATTTTACGGGCGGAAATAGTTTCGGCGATTGGATCGAGTCAAATGCCACACAGGCTCGGGTTTACACCGAGAAGGCGGGAGTGAACTCGATCATTCTCGACGGCACCGACGATGTTCGCGGCACGATGGGGAATATCGCCTTCTCCTTGTGTCTGTACTCGGGCCAGATGTGTACGACGCCTCAGAACATCTACATTCCCGCAAGCGGCATCGACACGCCAGATGGAAACATGTCGTTTGATGATGCGGTTGCCGGTCTGGTCAAGACGGTGAACTGGTTCGTGTCCGATCCCGCCCGCGCCGCCGAGGTACTCGGCGCAGTGCAGTCAGAGGCGACGCTGACTCGACTGTCGGAAGCAGCCGGGCTAGGCGGCACCGTTGTGCGTCCATCCGAACCTTTTGAGAACGAGCGATTTCCCGAAGCCAGAACCGCCACGCCGCTGATGCTGCAAGTTGATGCGAGTGATGCGGGTATCTATCAGCGTGAGATCTTCGGTCCGGTGGTCTGCATCGTTCGGACAGCCGATACGGATGAATCAATCAGACTGGCAACGGAAACGGCGCGATCGAGGGGAGGGTTGACGGCGGCGGTATGGAGTACAGATGGCCATGTGCTTGATCGGGCAACCGACTCGCTTACCAACGCCGGTGTTTCTACATCATGCAATCTCGCCGGCCAAATCTTCGTCAACCAATCGGCTGCGTTCAGCGACTATCATGGATCTGGCATCAATCCGGCTGGAAATGCATCGTTGTGCGATGCCGCCTTTGTGGCCGATCGCTTCCGGTTCGTCGCAAGCCGCATACCCGTACCTGCCCCTGTTGAGGAGCCGGTATCCTGATTGCATGAACCGGTGGCATATTCGGAGGTATGGCTAGATGGGCTTGAAACCGCGTACGTCCGGTGTATTCCCGGGTCCAACGATGATTGCGGCACTGCTATGTGCTCTTGCCGTTTCGGTCATGGCTGCTCCCAGTGCCGATGTGGATCGATCCTTGATGCTGGTCCAAGTAGATGGCGGGTTCGGATCTGGATTCCTGTACGGAGACAATCGGACGCTCGTCACAAATCGGCACGTTGTCGAGGGACTGCGACGAGGTGATCCAGTGCAACTTCGGCCGGTCGTGGCAGATGCGAGTGGATGGACCGATCTTGGCAGGAAGCAGCCGGGGATCGTGCGGTACTTGCATCCAGATTTGGATCTTGCGGTTATCGAGGTAGGCGGGCAGGCGACTGGACGACCATTATCGACTTGGACGGGAGACGGCCGCGTCTTCGCTCCCCGTGGTACCCGAGTGTTGGCCCACGGATTCCCGAGTTTGGCAAGCCCGATGATTTCACGGGGCGTGATCTGCGGACACTGGAGAGATCCCACCTCAGATCAGCGGTTCTACCTCACCGATGCCGCCATGGCGGAGGGCTCGTCCGGGGGGCCGCTCACAGACGAGCAAGGACGCTTGGTTGGTGTAACGGTCGCGATTTACGATTTTCCAGACGAACTTGGCTTCAACTGGGGGCTTGTCATTCCGGCAGCGAATCTTGGCATGGTGTTCCCCGGCGGCCCGGGTCTTCACGGACTTCCCGAATTCTTGGACATCGATGAGCTTGTGCGGCAGTTTTGCATGGAAACGGTATCTACCCGTCGATTCTCTAGAGGCATTTCAGCCATCGATCGTATCGCGACTGTTTCTGGGTCGGCGGCCGAACTCATCGAGAACTACGACCGGTATGTGCGCGGGATTGAGCGGAACTTGACGGTTAATTCGCCTGCGGACGGGCGGGGGCTCATACGATTCTGTATTCGTTCAGGCTCGATCATCGCTGGTCGAATGGCTGTCTACGGTATGCGAGGTGACTATCTCACACTGGACAGCGAGCAGATTCTTCTTGAACTCGACTCGCTGCTGACGAGCGTCAGCGAACGAGAGATCGCGCGGGTATTTGGCAAGCAATCTTCGGCCCAGGGTGCGGAGATCGTCTTCGTTATGTTGGAGTGTGTTACGGAGTTAGTCAATGAGTCGTTGGTGGGTCTAGATGATGCGTGTGGCAGCATCGAGCGAATCGGACTTGTCGATCAGGTCGAAGCCCGAGACATTCAAACAGAGGCCGTCATCGACGATATTGCACGGCTGGTGACAGCGAGTGTGTTGATGGAGAGCCTGACCGAGAGCGTGGTCGAATTGCCTTCGGTCGCGAATGCTCGCCGCAACCTTCCAGAGCACTTGGTGGAGCGTTATGCAAGGTGCAGAGCGGCGATGGATCGAGCGATCGCGGACTGGGATCGACTACCAAGCGGTTGTCGGATGTTTTTGGAAGGGGTCGCCCAAGGCGGGGCATTGCGGCTGGAGCCCGACGGAGAGCAGGACATTCAAGCAATTCGAGGACTGTGGCAGGCGATCGGGGGCATCATGCAGGATAGAGATTCGATTCTCTTGGAGCCGGAAGAGGCACGTGTCCTTACTTGGACCATCGGATCGGGTGTTGACTTCCTTGGCGTGCTTGCAGTGGCCGAACGAACGGATATCGACCTTGTTCTTCGAGATCCAGGCGACAACATTGTGGCGATCGACGAGGAGTACGACGCCTGGCCGGTAGTGCAGGTTTTTTCGCCAGCGGTGGGAGAATGGACTATTGCCGTTGTCAACAACTCAGCATCCCAAGTATGGGTTGAGGTCGAAGTTTGGGAGTAATAAGCGCCGGGAGACAGTGGAGAACGTGCCTTCATGCCGTGCTACGCCTTTGAGCACATCATTCCGGTTGTGCATCCGTCAGCCTTTGTACACGAGACCGCGGTGCTGATCGGCGATGTGTTCGTCGGAGACGGGTGCTTCGTCGGACCAGGGGCAGTGCTGCGTGGTGATATCTCACGCATCGAGATGATGCGGGGCAGCAACGTGCAGGACACCTGTGTCGTGCATTCGTATCCCGGCAAAGATGTGGTAATTGCGGATGATGGCCATGTCGGCCACGGCGCAGTCTTGCATGGATGTGCAGTTGGGCGGAATTCCCTGATCGGCATGAATGCCGTACTGATGGATGATGTCCAAGTTGGCGCCGATTGTATTGTGGGCGCGATGTCCTTTGTGAGCGAGGGGACCACTCTCCCCCCCAGAACACTCTGGGCCGGCACGCCGGCCAAACAGATCCGCGAACTCAGCGATCGAGAGATTGGGTGGAAATCCGAAGGTACACAGATCTATCAGCATCTCGCCCAGCGGTATCGCGAAACGACGCATGCAGTGGAGCCACTTACCCAAGCCGATGCTGCGAGGTTGTCGCAGCATGTGCCCGGTGTGGGGTACGAAACGAAGGACACTTTCAACAACTCTTGAGCCGTTGACTCGCCGCATGCTGTTTTGTGGTGAACATCCCCACAGGTCATCGTGTAGGCGGAACTGCGATCGCGTTTTGCTTATTCCACGGCGGCCCGCTCGACACAGTGGATCTGAAGTTCGTCGAGTTGTTCCTGATCGATCGGACCGGGAGCTTCGGTCATGAGGTCGGCGCCGTTTTGAGTCTTGGGGAAGGCGATCACGTCGCGGATGTTGTCGGTACACATGAGCAGCATGACGAGTCGATCGAGGCCGAAGGCAATGCCGCCGTGGGGCGGAGCACCCTGACTGAGAGCATCGAGGAGGAAGCCGAACTTCACACGCATGTCCTCTTCTTCAAGGCCGAGTACGCGGAAGACCGTGTTCTGCACCTCGGAGTCGTGGATACGGATCGAGCCGCCGCCGATCTCAGAGCCATTGAGGACCATGTCGTAGCCGGCCGACACGACCGAGCCGGGGTTGGATTCGAGTTTGTCGATGTCCTCCGGGATCGGAGCAGTGAAGGGGTGATGCTCGGCGAGCCATCGCTGCTTGTCGGCGTTCCACTTGAACATCGGGAAGTCAACAACCCAGAGGGCCTTCCAGGCGGTCGTGTCGATGAGTTCAAGATGCCGCGCTGCATGCAGGCGAACCTGCCCGAGCGACTCGCAGGCCGTGAGCCATTCATCACAGCCCATCAGGATGGTGTCGCCAGGCTCAACCTCGAGGGCAACCGAGAGTTCCTCTGAAATGCAGTCGATGAACTTGGCGATGCCACCCTCAAAGCCGTCTTCGGTGACCTTGGTCCACGGCAGGCCACCTGCGCCGTGCAGTTTGGCGGTGTCCTGCAACTGATCGAGTACTTTGCGGGTGAGCGCTTCGGCCGAGTCCGGGATCCGAATCGCCTTGACGACGCCGTGGTCCTTGGCCAGTGCCGATTGGAAGACCTTGAAGTCGGTCTTGGCTGCGACTTCGGAGATGTCCTGCAGGTGCAGATCGAATCGCATGTCGGGCCGATCGACACCCCACTTGTCGATTGCCAGCCTCCATGAAACCTTGGGGATCTGACCGAGATCGAGGTCGAGCAACTGCTTGAAGACACGGCGGATGAAGCCGGTCATGATCTTGAGGATCTCATCTCGATCGACGAAGGAGAGTTCCAGATCGATTTGCGTGAATTCCGCCTGCCGATCCGCGCGGGGGTCCTCGTCCCGCAGGCACTTGCAGATCTGGATGTAGCGGTCGCACCCTGAGATCATGAGAATCTGCTTGAAGATCTGTGGGCTCTGCGGCAGGGCGTACCACTTGCCGGGATAGACGCGAGAGGGAACGATGAAGTCGCGTGCCCCTTCCGGGGTGCTCTTGATCAGCAGTGGAGTCTCGACTTCGAGGAAGCCGAGGTTGTGGAAGTACTCCCGGGTGACGGCCATGAGGTCGTGACGCATTTGAAGCGTTCGCTGCATGGTCGGCCTGCGGAGGTCGATGTAGCGATGCCGGAGGCGAACCTCCTCGGCCATCTTGGGCGCTTCGTTGTCGTCGGGGAGGATCGGGGGGTTGTTGGATCGTGAGAACACGGTCAGGGTCGTCCCTCGCACCTCGATTTCACCGGTGTCGAGTTTGGGATTGGTGCCTCCGGCTCTCGGTTCGACGCTGCCGGTGATCTGCACCACGTCCTCTCGCCGGAGCGATCGAGCGAGTTCCATGACTTCGCTGTCACAGTCTTCCTGATCGAATACGGCCTGCGTCAGCCCCGTTCGGTCGCGGATGTCGATGAACACCAGCCCCTTGCCCTGGTCGCGAAAGGTATTGACCCATCCACACAGGACGGCCTGCGACGTGATGTCGCTGGATCGAAGTTCACCGCAGGTATGGGTACGCATCGGCATGGCATCGTGACTCCTCGGGTCGCCGTGTCCCCGGAGGCGATTGACCGGGCATGGTATCGCGCGGGGAGGGGCTCCGTGGCGGGTCCAGAGTATGCTGCCCGCGTGAGCGATCAAACAGACACCGCAGCGGGGCCGGTTGTCCTCTTCACAGCTTTCGAGCCCAGCGGCGATGCGTTGGCGGCACCGGTCATCGAGCGGCTCCTGAAGACGCACCCCGAATGGACGGTTTATGCCTGGGGTGGCGAGAAGATGGAAGCCGCCGGGGCGCGGATGGCGGGGCGAACGGCGGACGACGGCGCGATGGGGCTCGGAGCGATCTCGCACATTCGGCAGGTCCGAAGGCAGATCAAGGCCATCAAACGCTGGATCAAGACATGCAGGCTGATGGTGCATGTGCCCGTGGATTCGCCCGCCGCCAACTTTCCGATCTGCAAGGCCAGCCGTAAGGCTGGCGGCCGGGTAGTTCATCTCGCAGCACCGCAGATGTGGGCATGGGGAGGGTGGCGAGTCAAGAAACTGAAGCGGTTGACGGACCTGGTGTTGTGTCTGCTTCCATTCGAACCGCGTTGGTTCGGAGAGCGGGGGATCAAGGGCATCTTCGTGGGGCACCCGACCATCAACCGCGAGCTCAGCGCGGAGGAACTCAAGTCGAGACTCCACGGACTTCCTGCTGGTTCGCCGCGTCTGGTGTTGTTGCCGGGTTCCCGCACGCAGGAAGTGTCCCGCAACCTTCGACTGCTTGTCAACGTGTTCAATGAGTTGCGGAATCGTCAATCGACTTTATCGGGGGTCATCGTGGCATCGTCCCATGAGACAGCCGCTGTCGTTCATCGCAAACTTGGCGAGTTTCCCGTTGGATTGAGCATGGTAAAGGGCATGCGTGACGAGGCGATTGCGTGGTCCGATCTGGTATTGACGGTGTCGGGCACGGTGACGCTGGATGTCATGCGGCAGTGTCATCCGATGATCGGCGTGTACAAGACCGGCGTTTTGAGTTGGTTCGGTTCCAAACTGCTGCTTCGGACGAAGTACAAGTTACTCCCCAATATCATTGCCGACGACGAGATCGTTCCGGAATACGTGCCGTGGTGCCGCGGAGCGAGGAAGATCATCACCAAGGCCCAGTGGTTGCTCGATGACTCCCGCCGCACGGCGGCCCACCAACAAGGACTCCGCCGGGCACTCGGCTCCTACAAGGGACACGACTTTGCAGGTGAGTGCGCCAAGGCGATTGCCGACACAGTGAAGAGCAGCCCGGTCAAAGGTTCCTGACGGGGTAGACCCGCAGCACGCACTGGGCATTTCCAAGGCGATCCTGATTCGTGTAAGCCGGCTGCGTTGGCGCTGCAATCGGGAGTTGCTTGCTGATGCATCGATCTTGCCAATTACCGAGATCGTGTTCGGCTAACT
>JASMMN010000210.1 GCA_030748155.1 Phycisphaerales bacterium | reverse complement strand
CAGCAACGGTCTCAGTTTGTCCGCGTCAGTGGTGCCGCGCTGGTCGAATCGCACGCCCATGACATCCAGATCACCAAGGAAGCCCCGAATTACACCGCCTCCCAAGCCCGCAGCGAGTAGGCTTGCGCTGTCGCTCGGGATGGATCCGGGGACCTTCCGCCGAGGCCACCATGCACGCTGACACCCACATGCCCGAGCCTCCTGAATTGGACGCATGGCCTGTGCGAGATCGGATCCTCCTGCTTGGTCGCCGGAAGGCGGGCAAGACGGTCTTTCTCTCGAGGTTGTATGAGCAGGCATGGCGGGGCGATCAAGGCCTGCACATGCGGGCGTTGGACGGATCGCTGCATGAGATCTGCATGGATATGGTCGACCAGTTGAAGGCCGGCCGCTGGCCCGCGGCGACAGCCGGATCGCTCAGTAGCGGTGTTGATGTCAGTTGGCAGGGCCAGCACGCGACCATGGTGCTGCTCGATTACCCAGGCGAGGTCTTTCGCCGGGCCTTTGTTGAGGGCGGCGGCGACGAACAGTCTGCCTTGCTGATTGACCATGTTGATCACGCCGCCGCCGTGATTCTGCTTATCGATCCTGGCAATGTGCATGCTGGGGGCGTATCCGAGGTCGTCGATGATGACTTCGGCATGGTGCAGGCGGTCGATCAAATTCGACGGTCAGCTGGCGGCGGCGAAGTGCCCATTGCCGTGGCGTTGACTAAGTGCGACGAGCACCTTGGCATTGTGCAAGAATCGGGCGGCGCCCGCGGTTTCGTGGAGCGAACTCTCCCGAACCTCATCCGCTATGGAGGGCACATGCGCATCTTTGCAACCGCCGCCGTGCGAACGAGGCTCGATGCGCTCGGCAGGCCTGTGCCGAATACGCAGCACGAACCAGCGGGGCTGCTCGACACCGTGAAGTATTGCATGAAGCATGTTGGACGGCAGATCCAAGCCTCCGATCTCAGGCGGACCGAGGCGAGTGAGGCCGTCCGCCGCGAGACTGCGGCGCGGCGAGATCATGCATTTGCCATTCGCATGCGGCGGCGATGGATCGCGTTTTGGGTTGTTGTGGCAGTTGTCGGACTGGTTCTCGCTTTGGCTGCGATTCAGTTTGGTGGCGACTCGGAGCGGAGCGATCCGCCGCAAACGAGTGAATCAGACCCGCCTTCTCCTGCTGCGCCCGACGAAGTCAGTCCATGAGTATCGACACGCATCTGATGGGATCGGATCGTGGCTATGGCCAGTTGGCCGCGTCTCCGGGCGTGTCTCCGGCAGAAAGCGATGCCATTGCGGGGCTTGATCTGGGTCTGCCAGCTGGGGGCAGAGCCGATCGCTTGGATCAGCAGTTGGTTGTCTATTGTCGCTCCCTGCCGGGTGGGCGAATCGCGTTGACGCGTTGTATGGCTGGCGGCATCGATGATGTGGGCAGGCAGACGACTCAGTTTCGCACGCTCATCATGGCCCGCACGCAATGGGTGTGCGAAGTGCGGCACGGCTTGCATCGTGTGCTGACCGATCCGGCACTCTGGAAGAATCCGGCATTCGAAGCCGGAACCCCGCTCAGCCTTGCAGTCAATGCCACAGACCAATCTCCACCGTCGCAGGCGGCGGTGACGCTCGCCTTCATGATCCACGCAGGACCGAGGCCCATTCTGATCAAGGCCGATGCCACGACCAATGCCACGCTGCTGTCCATGGTAAGCACGCTTTCAGATGCCGATGCGGCGGACCTGTGTTGGGGTCTCGGCCTGGGCCGCGTGTGCGCAGGTCTTGATGTCGCGACCGTGGTTGGTGGCGCTTCGCTCCTCGGGCAGCCGCTCCGCACGATTGGTCACCCGTCGAAGACAGATCTCGATAGGACGCAGGCGACCGCCCTGCCTCGTTTGCGAGACCCAGCCGAACCCACCCCGCCGAGCGACTCGGGCGGTGGCGATGGTCGATCGCGGCCACCATCTCTCACGCTCATTGGTTGGCTGACCATCGTGCTCGCCGGTACTGCTGTGGTCCTCGGGACTGGGTGGCTGCTCGGGGCGTGGCCCGCCGGCGATCCTCAACCGGAACCCACCGGGCCACCAGTGGCTGCCGAAGTACTCCAGACTGATCCAGTGCGGGTGTTGCCAGCGGAGATCCCTGTCGAGCCCGTGAAGACTGTTCGGCCTGCACCAGTCACGGTGCTTCCGAGTCAATCCGCCGCATCGGTCCACATTCCCAGACCGGAATCGCCACCACCGGCCGAGCCAGCCGTGAGACAAGACATCTCCCCTTCAGCAACTGCTGTGCCGGTCGGCAGGGAGGATCCCGCAGGCGTGGCGGAGCGGCTCGATCGACTGCACAAGTCCGTCATCGCGCTGCTGATCCCAGCAGGAACCCCGCTTGGTGACGGTCCATCGAGGACCGTGATTGGGAAGCAGGCCGCGGCATATCTGGAATCGGTGTGGAATCCCGAAGAAGGGAGCGGGGACCCGATGGCCTACCTGTGCGTACTCTCTGAGGTGGACGCGCACTTTGACATCATCGATTCCATCCTCAATGAGGACGGACTGAAGCGATGGGGGGCCCCTCCGCCGACCTCCCGCTGGCTGAGATCCGCCGGACGGAATGAGGATCAGATCGGGCGACGAATGCGAGCCTTGGAGTCCTGCAAGTACACCGTCGTTCGAATCGAGCGGACGGCACGCGCGCTCGGTGAGATCCTGTCGCGTCAAGTGGTTGACGCAGCGTGCGCGGCCGTGAGAAGTCGGTGGTTTGAGTCGAATCTTCTCGATGCAATGGCGTTGAAGTGGGAATGTGTGTGGCGAGCTCGCCACCTGGTCGACAGCAGGCTCCAGGATGGATGGCCGCGAGAGCCTGCGATGGAATTGATCGGCACCTCTTACGATCTCCTGAAGAGCCACCGCGGCGATATGGGAGGCAAGGGAGGACGATGATGATCCCTCGAGACAGAATCTACATCACGATGGTTGCAGTTGGCCTGCTCTCCGGCGGCCTGCTGAGCGGGTGCGAATCACCGCCGATGAAGGTCGCGGAGCAGGCTCCCGGCCCAAGCGAGGTTTCAAGCAGTGTGCGACCGTGGGTGAATCGATCATCGCCCCGAACTGTATCGGCGAGCGATGTCTCGGAGAACCGCGAGGCCGCGCTGCCGAGCGGGATCTCGGGCGGCCGCAGCAGTGCTGGTTCCCCCGGTGCCGGGGCGGCAACTGGGCAGGCTTCGACCCGGCCTGAGCGGGATTCGGCCACGCCGCATTCGGCCTCTCAAGACAATTCCGCGCCGAGCGAGCGGGTCCAACCTCAGCGTGGGCAGCAAACCCCCGCCTCCTCGGGAGCCACCGCTGCCCCGAAACAGGACTCGCAGCAGGCGGCGGGTCGCCGCCCTACGCAGACCGAGCAGGCGGGGGCATCTGAATCGTCGGGTACATGCGACGGTGGGGGGCAACAGGGATCCCAACCCGGAGCCAGCGGCGGGCGGCCCACATCCTCCGGTTCAGGTGGTGCCAGCGTGGGTGAGACGCTTCCCGAGTTGAGCGCGGCTGGCGGCGGAGGCATATCCCCAAGCAGTGGAAATCAACAGGGCAGTCTGCCAGCCCAGGGAGGCGCGTCTGCAGCAACGGGTCAAGGCGGCGATGCTGCGGACACCGGACCATCCAATGCCAGCACCGGCGAATCGGATGGTGCAGCGGAGGCAACGCGGGGCGGTCCCAGCGGTGAGCAGCATGACGAGCCAGGTGGTGATGCCTCACTTGGGGTGATCGGTCCGGCTGGTGCGGCAGGGGAACCGCGGGTCCGGGCGGAAGATGCGGGGTGGGCTGTGGCGCCCGATACGCATGCTGCCGTCGATGTCTCTGAGTCTGAGGGGCAGGGCGGTGGGCAGCAGGGAAGTCGTTCTGGCGGGTTGGCTGGCGATGGGACAGGTGGAAGCGATGGCGGCGGCCCTGGCCACACAGCACCTGCCCAGATCGGTGAAACTGTGGGCAAAGGTGGCGGGGCGGACTCGGTGGTCGATCCTGCCGCGGCCGCCGCGACGCAGTCTGAGTCACGCGTGCCTCCAGACCTGCCCGGCGATGACACGAATGCGGGCCAGACCGAAGTCGAACCAGCAATCCCGCCGGGAGGAGATGTTTCTACCCATCCTCATCAGGAAACTCATGATGAGGATGACTCGGGGGGGGGCGGGAGCGGCCAGCCCGGTGGACACACTGAGGATTCGCAGACCGCAGCGGAGCATGAGGAGTCGAAGGGGGATCAGCCTGATCACACAGCCGCTGCGGCCGAATCAGATCGAGCCAATCAACCCGCCGAGCAGGGGACCCTCGAATCGGATCCCCCGCCATCGTCGGACGCGTCGTTGGCACCGCCCTCTCATCGGCCCCGCCGTTTTGACGATGCCGATCTTGCGCAAGTGAGCGCCCCAGCGGCCGGGGAAGTACTTGAGCCGTGGCAGCGAGAGGCACGGGGTGTCTGGAAACTGCTTGCAGTCCATGACCCCGAGAACGACTTCCTGCCCCAGGGCGCCGATGAGCGGTACATTGGAATAGACCCTGATGCGCGGGTACTTCGGGCGGTGTTGTCATGGGATGGTATTGCCACCGTCTCGATGGCTGCCGAATTCGAGGTGGGATTCCGTCCCGAACAGGTGGAGATACAGCCACTCCCCCAAGCACCTTCGGCATTTCCCCACGCGCCGAGCACCCTGCTTGGAGGTGGTCAGTTCAAACCCGCAGCCTCCCCTCCCCCCTGCGAGTTGCGGTGGTCGCGGGCTGGAAGCCGTCTTCGTATCGGTGGTAGTGAGTATGAACGCGCCGAGCCCGACACAATGATTGACCTGCTCAATCAGCCGGAACCCACTACTCATGGCAGCGAAGGCTTCGGCGAGGAGGGCGACATCTCAGATCCCCTTGGGTCGGCCGCAACGGTCGACTTCTTTGGTGTGCAGGCCGAGGGGCGATACTTTTGCTATGTCGTGGACGTATCTGGTTCGATGGCCACCAACAACGGAATGCACCGGCTCAAGGCCGAACTGGAGCGATCATTGGAATCACTACCGCGGGGAACGAGGTTTGCCGTATTGCCCTTCAACCATACATTGCGGGATTTGCAGTCCAGTTGGGTCTCTGCGAGCCCTCGCCGGGCGGCCGATATCGGTCATCGACTCTCACGTGTGGGCGCGGCGGGCGGCACCGATCCCAGCGAGGCCTTTGCGTGGGCCTTTCGGAGACTGAATCCCCGGCCGGATGCCATTTTCTTCATGACCGATGGAAAGGTGAACGACGAGCCGCGTTTGGTGTCGCAACTCGCCTCGCTCAATGCGTCTGCGCCCCGCACCCGCATCCACACCATCGGCCTCGGGAACGACGCTGCGATGCAACTGCTCGAGCGGCTCGCGGCCGAACATGGTGGCACTGCGCGTTCGGTGCGGTAACGAAGGGCAGAACGCTCACGAATCAGTTCACACAATGGGTCTCCAAGCCGAGCGGACTCCGAGGAGTCCTCACTGCCCGGTGGTCGTGCCGACTCGAATCTTGTCTCGATAGACCATGCCTTCGCCGAGCGGAGGAATTGGGGTGACGTCGTATTCAATCCCTTGCCCAACGACCAGGCGCCTTGCGTCGTGGAATCGATCAAATGAGTCTGGGGTTACCCGGAAGGACACAACATGCGTTTCGGGAACCAAGCCGCGTATCAACTCGGCGATGGCTTGTTCGGACCCGGGCGAGTCGAGTGAAATGCCGCCATTCTTGAGCAGTCGGACCTTGCGGTCGATCTTGATTTCGCCGGTTCGAAATCCACACGTGCCATAATCCTCAAATGTTGAGTAGGAGGCATCGACCGCCTGTGTATTCCACGTACTCCAAAAACGGCATCGGTGTGATACCGGATCTCGCGTTGATCTCCAGTCGCTCCAATCATTGAGCAAGTACAAGCGATCCTCAGTGAGTACGACCTGCACAGGTACACGCCCCTTCAGTGAGCGGCGACGCGGTGTTCGCAGCGTGATATCACGTAGATCGTGCAGGGCCTTCAATTCATCCTTGAGCGTCCGGACGTCTACTCGCATCTGCTCAAGGGAGTCAGCAGGGGTTTGATCTGACAATTGACTTTCGATTGTTTCGATCGAAGCTTGTAGCTTTGCGCCATACTCGCGTGTTTGCTCGAGTTCTGCGACAGCTGCTCGCCATTGATGGCGAAATGTCTCGTCATCATGTGCCTCGAGCTCCGCGATGGCGGTTCGCAAGAGGTCGAGTTGCTCAGCGTCTTCCTCTGGGACCGCGGCGGCGGCTTCGTTCATGCGTTGCTCGCCGCGAGCGCTTGCCAAGACCGCTGCAAGCACGGCAATGAAGATAATCATGCCGAACATATTGCAGATGGTGTCGAGAAGCAGATCGAGACTCGATTCGTGGGGTATCCGTCGCCTCATTGCGGTGTCTCTACAGCGTCGAACATGCTCGTGGTCGTTGCATCCTCACCAATCAGATCAAGACCAATCGCCATCCCTTCCAGTCGTGGGTCCTCGCGGCGAAGGAGGTCAATCTCGGCCCAGATCGCCAGCCCAGATGGCTTGAGACTGAGGAGAAGGTGCGTGGTTCGTTCCGCCGAGTCAGCAATCCACTGTTCGACGACAAGCTTCGCCAGTGCCTTTGGGTCATTGGAATCGATGGCCTGTGGCACGTCACTTGCATGTACGCTCGAAACCACAAGACGGCCGGACATCAGCTCTGCGACAATCGCTTCGCTGTCGTCGTCGTCAATCAGATAAGAAATCTGCCTTCTTCGCCGCTGGGTTTCAATTTCAGTGCGAAGCCTCTCGGCATCAACGGCGAGTAGCTCAGCCTCCTGAAGGTTGCCGGAGAGGTGCAGGGTGCGGAAGTGAGCCTCTCTGGCTTTCATCAATTCACTCATCCGCTGCTCGCGGCGAATATTGTGGTCGATTTCTGCACGCTGATCCATGCGAGCCTTCGCAACCGCGTTGCGAAGATCGTCGACGGCAACCCGATCGGAGAGGAAGGCGAGGCGTTCCTCAAGCGACTCTCGTTCTTCAGGCGACGATGCCAGATCGACGGCGTAGGTGGCGCGAATCGTTCGTTGGCCGATATTGAGCAGCAAGACGAGCGTGATGATCAGCACGACGCCAATCGTTCCGACCATGACGTCTTGAAATGAGAAAAAACTGATCGGGGATCCCTGGTGCCTGCGGCGGCTCATGGCTTGTCGTCCGGAGTAATCCGGACGTGGGCCGTGATGTTCCGCGCCGCATACTGGCGACAATCATCGAGCAATCGTTCATCACTCCTGCGGACGAAGGTCAGCAACAAGTGCAGAAGCAATGCCGCAATGAGACCTTCTCCGGTCGTGATGAATGCGGTATCGAGGCCAGCGATGACTTCCGTCAAACTGCTCGTCAACACATCGACCGTTGCGTCACTTGCTTCGAGAACACCGCCGAAGCCCGAGATGGCCTCGGTCAGGCCAATGATGGTGCCGATGAAACCGAGTACTGGAATCGCCCAAATAAAGCCGCGGACCACGGTGTAACCGCTGTCCATCGCATCATCGTCCGCTTCGGCGGCCGAGTTGAGCATCTCGTCGAGGTCGCCCACGCGTCCGATGTTTCGAATGGACTTGAGCGCCGTCAGCACCCGGTCCAGCAGGAGGAAGCGGTGAGGCTCATCAACCCCATGTTCAATGGAATCAATCACACGATCGACCGTCGCGACCGAGAGTACAAAGCCGGGATCACCTGGCATGAAGCGGAGTCGAAGTGCGGTTCGCTGTGCGCGGATTTTGGCCGCTTTGATCGCAAGAATGGCCGCCGACCAACACGAGAGCATGACGATGGGAATGGGTATTCCCGAGAACCCCGTGAGGTAATCCCAGACAACTGTCCCGAAGCCAGTTCCTCGGATCGCCCAACCAAGGCCGTAGATGACGCCCATGAAGGCCAGACCCAGAATCAGAGTCGATGTGCCACCTGGCGTAGTGAATCGTCCCGATGGAAGCGCCAGCCTTCGTTCGGGGTCGAGGGCCGCATACGAGAGCACCCGGAGCGGCGTTTGGGTCCAAGCGGTGCTGTCGGATTGTTCAGATTCGGTCATGGCTTGCCAAAGATGATAACTGGCTGAGGGCGGATTCCCTGCGGTGCGTTGATCCGTTGGTCATGGCTCAGTCGATCAGTCAATTGAAAGAACTGCCAGCCATCGGGGCCACGTTGAAGCACTTCGGGGTTGAGGACTTCAGACTCGAATACCTGCACTCGCATGGTTCCGGGCGGACCGGCCGAGTCCGGAAGAAGCAAGCCTTGGATGACGCGATGCTCGGCCATGGCCTGCGTTTCTTGATCGAATTGGCGGCCCGCTGTGAGGATTGTGTCCACGCGTGGACTCGTTGCCGCAGCGTGGCCAGCTTCGCGGCGGAGTCCAACCTGAAGTGGTCGGTCGGCCCTCTGGGCCTCGGCGGGCCAGTCCGCTCGCTTGGTAGATGAGGCAGTTGCGGTGATTGATTGAAGCCAATCCTCTGCTTCAGTTCGGACTTGAGGGGGGAGGGGGACATTGGAGTCCAAGAGAATGGTCCACACTGTTTGATATGTCGCCAGGAGGAGCAGTTGATCCTCCTCCTTGCACGCTTGGATGAATCGAAGCAAGTCCGCAATGGACTGTGTCGTTGGCACCTGATGGCGCTCAAATGCGTCAAGCCCCTTCTGAAGTGCGACCGATATGGCTGCTGGATGCTGATCTGAATACAGATCGAGTTCATCAGACGCATTCAGCCCTTTGAGCATTTGAGGATTCAGCGGCAAGTCGGCTCGGGTATCGACCCGTCGCCACTCACCCTTGAACCGGCGCAGATATCGGTATCCGTCTTCTGTGTCGGCGACATACAGGTCGAGCAGCCCCGCGTCCTCAATCGCTTGTCGCACGTCCGTCCCCGATAACTGCCGATGTGCCGCTGCGGCGCGCTCAATCAAGCGTTTTGCGACCTGTCGATAGGGAGAATGCGTCTCATATCGATCAAGGTGGGTTTGAAGGCTGGTCTTGGCGCGTCCCGCGTCGATCGCTGTGGCCTCGCCAGCATCGCCAAGGATGCCAGCGCGGCTGAGGATTGGCAGTACGGATTCTCGCCATCGCTGCGAAGCACAGGCAGCGATCGAGCGTTCACGACCCTCTTGCCAATTCACGTCCGATCCTTCGGAGATCAGCGCCGCATGATTCTCCACAATGTCGTCCCATGTCTCATGCCACATGCATTCGCTGTGAGGAGTTCGGTGCAATGAATCGATGAGACGGTCCGCCTCTTGAATCCGCTCCAATCGAGTCGTGGCGGCGGACAACATTCGCTCGATATGGCGTTCGAGGCGATTCCCTCGTTCGTACAAATCCACTTGGTTCGCTGCCGGGCGATCTCGCAGCACCAGCAGCATGTGTTTGGCTCGCCTGAGTGCGTCCGCCCGGGTTCGCCATCCCTTCAAATCGAAATACGCTGGGCTATCTCCGGAGAGAATCGCCTCAATCGCGGCGAACTCGCCTTCACGTTCGTCCCGGGCCGTCGCGATGCGTGCAGCGCGAATGAGGTTCGCCTGCTGCCGAAGTGTGGGCAGCGTTGCGGTTGCGTCGGCGGTGGCATATGGCTCTGCGGCGTCGAGAAGTCGAAGGGCCTCATCGACCTCGCTGAGGGTCGGATCTTGAGCTTCTAACAGTGATGTGGCTGCTTCAATATTCAGTACTGCCGACGTAGCCAGGTCACGGATGGTGTCTGCGGCGTGACCGATCGCGGATTTGTGTGCTGCGATCAGCGGTGCCTCGGTCAATCCAGCATCGACGGCCTCATTCCAGCAATCACGAGCTGCGAACAGTCGATGTTCACGGAGATTCTCTTCGATACAGGCCGAGAGGCTTGCAATGGTGTTCATGCGACGGATGCTGTTCTGGCGAATCACCAGTACCCCGACAAGTACGCTCGCTACAGCAACGATTGCGACAAGAGCCACAATGAAGCTCCGAGTGCGGCGACGACGTTCTTCTGCAATACGGTGGGCGACTCGACTCTCGACGGTCGTTGGGACGACGATCCCGTCGTTGCGGAGGGAGGAGTATCGCCGCTCGACGCTATGAAGCGGTTCCAATTCGTCCAGTGCTCTGACCAAATCGTCAATGCGGTTCTGCGCGGCCTGATCGTTCGCCGCCTGGCGATCCTCGGATTCAATCCACTCAATGAAAGGCTGAACCTCGCGGTCCCGGCTCTCTCCGGCTTCTTCGGCCCCTCGCCGCCATGCCACGAGCGCCAGCCGTGCCCGGTCGATATCCATGGCAGCCCAGGACCGGTGAAGTTCTGCGGTGAGGGAGTCGAGTTTGTCTGCGGCCACGGCTCGCCGTTGAGCGGCACGAACGGCGTCAAGATCGTGCAAGAGCCGCTGGCCTGAGCGACCCAAAAAACCCATCGCCTCGATCTGCTCATTGAGCGCGGAAATGGCATCCACATCACCCGACGCGATGCAGCGACGCACCTCATCCTTCCAGAGATTGACAACGGCTGTCTCCAACTCCTCGTGATTGTGTTTCCATGCCATGTTCGCTGGATCAAGAAGACGGAGGCTTCTGATGGCGGAAAGCCGGTCATTCAGCGGTGCTTCACGGAGATTGAGGTCGATCCAATGCAGAAGAGGCGCTCGGTTCGCAGCTGCATCTGCCGGGAGGCGCACCAGCCGCTCGAGAGTCTCGGCATCGGGCAGTCGGATGTGTGGCGGTGGGTCATGTGCTCGCCGAGCAAGCCTCGCGATCAAGCCAATCACATTTCCAGCATCGGCGTTGAGCGCAGCGGCTTCTGTGATCGCGCCCCGTGTGACCCACTCGTCGCAGCGTGCAAGAGTGCGGCAGACCGCCTCATATGCTTCCACGAGATCGCTGGAATCAGCATCGGCCAAGGCTTGCTGCAACCGCTCGGCTTGCGTCATGTCATCCATCCGCCAAGAACTGCGATTGTGATTGAAACGGCCACCATGGCGAGCACAATGAGAAGGAGTACTGGGGCGGAGAGCCCCCCCGAATCAGCATCCATGGCGGCTGGCAACAATTCTACGCGGTCGGGCAAAGCCTTCTCTGCTTCATGGTGCGGAAGGGGTGGGGTCGAGGAAGTCGGACTGCCATGGAGTGAAAGGACGACGCCTTCGTACCTATTCGCGATGAAATCTGCAGCCGGGGTGTCCGATTGTGCGGCGAGCAATAAGACGCCATCGGTCTTGAGGCGCGTATCGGTCAGGAAACTGAATTCCCACGCCCGGCCAGTCGGGAGAGACTGCTCAATCGCGGCAAGTACATCGATACATCGAGCGACTGTTGGAACCACGATTGCAGTTGGTGCGTGCGCGGTGACTCGCTGCACGAGAATACGCATCCACTCAGGATCGACATTGGGCGGCGTGAATGCCTCGCATTGATTTGGGAGCGGGGCGGGCGTGCTTCCAAGATTGGCGGACTCATCCCACGTGTCGAAGAACCATCCGGATCTCAGCAGAGAAACCGGACCAATTGATGGCCGTTCCTCAGCGGACAGTATCAAGTGGTGGGCGATGCGGCCGGGGCGATCTGGAGAGGTGCCGTCCGTTTGGCTGATTCTGGTCAGTGCCGAACAGGGGATACCGTCAAGTATCAGGATGCGGTGCGCAAAGACTGGGATGGCCGCGCCGGTTGGCGGAAGGTCCAGACCAGATCGCGCCGCAAGCGCGCGTGCCGTGTGTTCACTCATTCCGTCGGTGCGGTGTACGGTCCGAAATCCTGGCCCGTCTTGATGGCGCTCATCGGACCATGCATGGATCAACTCAAGCATGGTCGGCACCGGTGTTCCAGAACCCCACCGGCCATTCGGCGCGGCATTCGGGGCATGCCGGCCGGTTGGCCTGAGTGCCGGTAGGATCGACCGGGAACCCTCCGGCGTTGAACCTCGCTGGACGAAAGCGAAGTGGGGCCGCAGGCCCGAGGACAGGGTCTCCGATGAGGTTGGGAGATTCGGAGATAAAACGAGCGTTGTGCGACTCGATCGTGGCGTGGCAAGCTGGGCAGGTGACTGTAAGCATGTCTGGGTCGTGGATCAGGAGGAGTCGATCAGGGCATTGCGGCCACGCCGCACACGTCCACGGCAGGACTTGAACCTGCAACCTTCGGCTTCGGAGGCCGAC
>JASMMN010000209.1 GCA_030748155.1 Phycisphaerales bacterium | reverse complement strand
CCGAGTCGCGAGTAATGGCGAGCAGGACATCGGATTCATCCAGAATGCCCTGCAATAGCCCATCTGTGCCGAGTACCGCCATTTGGCTGACGTCGTAGAGCCGCATCATCTTGACGGCCTGCATGAGCGGTGTGTCCGGCGTGAGCGTGTAGTCCTCGTGCTCTTCGTGTCGGCGAATAATGAGGTCCCGCAGATCGTTTGTGGCCTCCCGTTCAATGAAACCTTGATCTCGCATCCAGAAGTCATTGAACATGCGACCGAGGTATTTCGATCCGTGGTCACAGACGAAGGACACGACGGTTCTCGGTTCGCTTTGGCGCCTGCACCACCGAAGCGACGCGGCAAGCAGAGTGCCGGTGGACGATCCTGCCAAGACACCTTCTTGTCGCAGCAGATCGCGGGCTGCCATGAACGTTTCACGGTCATCGATGGCGATGGCTTCATCGATCAGACTCAGGTCCGCAACGTCCGGCACGAAGTCTTCGCCGATTCCTTCGACAAGCCAACTTCCTGCTTCGACGTGCTTGCCCTCGTTGATGAGCGGCGTGAGCATTGAACCAGCCGGATCGGCGAGCACGATGGTGAGGTTTGGGTTCTTGTCCTTCAGAAATCGTCCGGCACCCGCGAGTGTTCCACCGGATCCGATACCACCGATGAAGGCGTCGATATCGCCGCCGGTTTGCTGCCAGATCTCCGGGCCGGTTGTGTCGAAGTGGATTTGGGCGTTTGCCGTGTTCTCGAACTGGTTGACATAGAAACCACCGGTGTCCGAGGCAATTCGGGCTGCGACGTCTTGGTAGTAGTCGGGGTGACCTTTCTGCACATCGGATCGTGTGATGGTGACATTGGCACCGAGCGCGCGAAGGTGGGCGATCTTTGCCTCGCTCATCTTGTCCGGTACGACGACGGTGACGGAGTAGCCCTTGAGTGCCCCGACCAGCGCCAGTGCGATGCCTGTGTTTCCGGCCGTCGCCTCGATGATGTGCCCGCCTGCTGCGAGGGCACCCGAACGCTCGGCGGCTTCGATCATCGACAACGCGATGCGGTCCTTGATCGAACTGCCGGGATTCTGGGATTCAAGTTTGAGCAGCAGCCTGCATGGCCCCGTATCGATCTGATTGATCTCCAGCATTGGAGTATTCCCGATCAACGAGACGAGTCCGGAGTGGACTGGAGCGGAGGTCGGTGAATCGGACGTGATATCAGTCATGGACCCGTCATTCTACGGGAGTCGGACCGTGAGAGCGGACCCTCGGCTTCCGGCATGCGACACCCGAAAAAAAACCGGGACGAGCGTGCTCGTCCCGGTTCGGGAAAATCAGATGAACCTCAAGGAATTAGTTGCCGAGGTAGTCTCGGCCTCGAATGCCATTGCGTGTATGGCAATGCGCTCCGGAGGAAGAGATGCTGCCTGAATCCCAGTTTCCGCCGCCAGTGGTCCACCGACCGTGATCGAGGTGGTAGGCCGCAGGGCCGTTTGGACCTTGACGGAACCAGAGGCCGCCGTTGGCGGAGGTTTCTGCATCGCCTTGCCGGGTCTTGTGCATCGCCATCACGCCAGTCGATCCATCCATCATGGCGACGACGGGCTCTGAGTCGTAGTGGGCGTTGAACAGATACGGGGCGCAGCCGTTGTAGTGGAAGCCGTCCGGATTCAGCGGATCCATGGCCGTTCCTTCAAAACTCGGTGGGGGCGCACAGTCCCAAGAGTTGTTTTGGAGCATGTGGTGCTCGCACAGGAAGGTCTTGAGGTTGGAGTACTTCGCCATGCCGAAGCTAGGTTGGCGGAAGCCACCGGCGAAGGTCATCGGATCGGCGTATCCGGCGCTGCCGTAGACCTTTGGAGACATCATGATGACAGGTGACATGCAGTATGAACTGGGAAGCCCGTTCATGGTGCCGTCGCCGCCGATGCCGAGGGCGCCGGGATTACCAGCCCAGTGGATGTCTTCACTCACGTCACACATGTCCATCACGTTGTCGAAGCACTCGTTCTTGCGAAGAACATCCGTCATGGCGGTGTCCTTCGGGGCGTAGTACATCTTGGCCGAGGGGCCACCGAGTTCTCGGGACATCTGATAAGCGTTGGGGAATCGGAACGTACCCAAATTGCGGTCCTCGACGGTACCGCTCTCCGTCTTGACGGTCAGTCCGCCCGCGTAGGGATCACCAGAGTGCCAGCAGTAGGGAAGGATCATCTCCAAGCAGCCAGACCCTGCCCATGAGAAACTCCAGTTCTCGCCGCCCTCGCCCCAGTTCACGCCGAGGCTTTGATCGACGTAGCCAGTACTGCCCGCGGTAATGTTTACCCAGCGATTCAGAGCCTGAGCGGCGGTGACATTTCTGGTGAACATCGGGCTTGGCTCGCCGCCCGGTTGCATGACGTTCCAGTCGTACTCAGCGAGGTTCTCGGGAACACCGGTCCACAACTTGGTGTACTTCGTCTCATAGGAGACGGCTCCCGTGTGAATCTGCTTGGCGTTCTGTTTGGATGTGTTGAGTTGCGCCGCAGCCCTTGCAGACTGCACGGCGGGAAGAATCAGGCCGATGAGCAGGGCGATGATCGAGACGACCACCATCAACTCAACCAGCGTGAAACCAGTTCGTTTGGGAGTGTTCATGCGTGAGATACCTTCCAGAGGTGACCCCGATCGACCATCGAACGGGTGTATTCAGATCCTTTCCTGCGCATCCGAGCGAGTCGCGCCAGCATACCGGGATTGTCAGCCGGCGTGGCTTGATTGGGGCATTGTGAGACCAAACGGCAAACAACAACCCAGTCCCGCCCCACGCGTGACCCTGTCAGATCCAACGGTTCGGATCCAGTATGGATGGGCGAAAGACGTGCGACCAGTGCCCATCTCGTTGTATACCTCCGCCCCGAGGGGCGAAACTGGCCGTCTACAGAATGCGGGGAGCGGGGGGCAATGTCAACTCTCGGAGGGAGAAACGTGTAAAAAACTTGCTACTGAAAAATGGGATCGGGCACCGCCTATCGGGGCAACGCCGAACTTGTGCTCCCGAGTGAACCCCCTCGGGATGGTATTTGCCCCCGTTTTCTACTCAAAAAGCCTCTTATCGGTCTGTGGACGGCCGGCAAGGGTGTTTCCCGCAGCGGTCAATTGCCGCCCCTGCCGCGTTCTTGCCAGAAGGCCGATTTGGAGCAGATATGGCTCGACGACATCCTCGAGCGTCCCCGCATCTTCGCCGAGCGTGGCGGCAATCGCCTCAAGACCCGCAGGACCGCCCTCGTAGGTGTCGGCGAGCACCTTCAGGTACGCCCGATCGAGCGTGTCCAGCCCCAGTTCATCCACACCCTCAAGCCGCAATGCTTCGGCGGCAATATCGGCGGTGATGGTGCCAGAAGCACGGACGTCAGCGAAGTCTCGCACTCGTCGCAGCAACCGAAGGCAAACACGGGGAGTGCCACGGCTGCGTTGCGACATGAGGACACGTGCCGCTTCCTGCCCGAGATCGATTCCCATTCGCAGAGCGGCCCGCTCAAGGATCAGGGTCAAGTCATTGGGGTCATAAAAATCGAGTCGGTGCGTAATGCCGAACCTGCTGCGAAGTGCCGCCGTCAGGAGTCCGGCACGGGTGGTAGCGCCGATGAGCGTGAATGGTCTGAGCTGATAGGTCACAACCCTCGCGTGCATGCCACCGTCAAGTGTGAAATCGATCTTGAAGTCTTCCATCGCGGGGTAGATGTATTCTTCGACGGCCGCGGGCAGGCGGTGGATTTCGTCGATGAACAGCACATCGCCCGGCTGCATGCGGGTGAGTGTGCCGACCAAATCGGCGCCTTTGGTCAGGGCAGGCCCTGAGGTGATATATGCCTGCGTTCCCATTTCCTCAGCCACGATGTGCGCGATCGTGGTCTTGCCCAGTCCAGGTGGTCCATGCAGGAGCAGATGCTCCATGGAGTCGCCGCGGGTCTTCGCTGCCGAGAGCGCAATCGAGAGCCGCTCACGCAATTGCGGCTGGCCTACGAACTGCTCAAGCGTGCGAGGACGGGGGGCCGGACCACTGGAATCGGTCGGGTCCGACGGGTGCTGCTCAGCCGTGACGATCCGCTCTCTGCTCATGGTGTGTGGGTGTTGTCCTTCGTCGTAGAATCGTGCGTGGCGTGGCGAAGCGAATCGCCTCGCCACTCTAGGGCCAGTGTACGCTCGCCCGAGAGCAGTGGCTTGAGCAGCGAGGCAACGATGTCCTGCTGCCAAGGTGTTTTTCCAGGGGTTCCGGCGCGGTCACCGAGATACCAACTGCCCAGTTCCGAACGCGAGAGTGCCAGTGCCGGCGACACGCCTGCGCCGATGGCCGCCGCGGAGAATGCATGCCAGAGACCGTCGATGGCGACGCGGTCCACGGGGGACTCCTCCCGGATTCGCTGAGGCTGCGGTGTGTCGGCCTCCTCGCGGCCTGTTTCGATGGCGGCGATCAATCGATGCCCGTGGCGACTCGCGATCGACCGTGGCATGCCTTTGAGATTCCCGATTGCCTCGTTGGAACTTGGGCGGTCCCGTGTGATTGCAAGCAGCACGTTGTCGGGGACGGCAGAGCGAGGAGGCAGATCCTCGTCCCGAGCGATCTTGTCCCGCATTTGTACGAGTTGCCGCAGGATTCGTCGTTCGACGGGCCTGAATCTGCGGGTGCCTTCGATCTTCCGCTGCTGACTCGCCAGATCGGTGAGGTGCCATTGCGGATCTTCGAAGGCGGCGCAGGCCGCATCGGCCCACTCTTGATGACCATATTCGGCGATCCGGCCAGCAAGGAAGTCGTGCAGTACCGGCAAGTACCGTACGTCATCGGCGGCGTACCGAAGTTGATGCCGCGAGAGCGGCCTGGCATCCCATGCGGTGAACGTCATGCCCGGCGGCATCGGTGCATCGATCACGCACTGAACCGATTTGGTCAGCGAGCACGGCCATGGGAGGCCAGCCAAACCGGCGAGGATCTGTGTATCGACGACCGATTCGGCGGGGCAGCCAAGCAGGCGGGACATGATCTGGAGATCCTGCCGGCCGGCATGTACGAGCAAGATTCGATCCCGGGAGGCGAGCACCTCAAACAACGGGCACAGATCCCCGACGGCAAAGGGGTCGATCAGATACACCTGCTCCCGGCTCCCGACCTGCACGAGGCAGAGTTGCGGGTAGTAGGTCTCCTCGCCGATGAATTCGGTGTCGTAGGCCACGAGTTCGTGCGATGCGAGATGCGAGACGACTTCAGCGAGTCCTCCCTGATCCTCAATCAGCGTCGCTGGCTCACTTGGAACATCGGGATGCTCCGGAATCGGACTCAGTGTCTCTGAATCCGCATGCGAGTCTCGATGATGCCGATCCCGCCGACTGCGCCGCCCGCGTTTGCGGGAAGGTTTTGTGTTGCCCGATGACATCCGATGCACTGTAGTCGGTCGTCAGGATCGAGGCATCCTTTTCTACCCCCTCGGCAAGCGGGGAGAGGAATGGGAGAACAACAGCCGGGAGCCGGAACTCGGTCATCTGTTCGACTCCCGATTTCCGACTCCCGGCTCTCATCGCCGTCGCTGGCCGCGATCAATACATGTCTGGGGCAGCTGGCTCCGGCTTGTCCTGCTTGGCGTCGGTAATGGCGCAGTCGGTGGTAAGCAGCAGACCCGAGATCGAGGCTGCGTTTTCGAGTGCCACCCGTTCGACCTTGGTCGGGACGATGACACCGGCGGCGAGCAGGTCGCCGTACTCGCGGGTGAGGGCGTTGAAGCCGAAGGAGACGTCATCCGAATCTTCGATCTTCTGGGCGACGATCGCGCCTTCCATGCCGCAGTTTTCGGCAATCTGGCGAAGCGGCGCCGAGAGGGCGCGGTGCACGATGTCTACGCCGAGTTTCTCGTCGCCTTGGGCCTTCTTGCGAGCGGCATCAAGGGCGGTGCGGGCTCGCATGACAGCGGTGCCGCCGCCGGGAAGGACACCCTCTTCGACGGCGGCCCGGCAGGCGTGCAGCGCATCCTCGACGCGGGCCTTCTTCTCCTGCATCTCGACTTCGGTCGCGGCACCAACATTGATCTGCGCGACGCCACCAGCGAGTTTGGCCAGCCGTTCCTGGAGTTTTTCGCGGTCGTAGTCGGACGAAGACTGTTCGATCTGAGCGCGAATCTGATCAATGCGACCGGTGATGTCGCCACGCTTGCCGTTGCCTTCGATGATGGTTGTGTTGTCCTTGTCGATTGTGATTTTCTTGGCGCGACCGAGGTCCTTGACGCCGAGGCCTTCGAGATCAATACCGAGCTCTTCCATGACCGCAGTGCCACCGGTGAGTGTCGCGATGTCCTGGAGCATGGCCTTGCGGCGATCACCGAAGCCCGGTGCCTTGACGGCGGCGACCTTCAGGATGCCGCGGAGTTTGTTGACCACCAGCGTGGCGAGTGCTTCACCGTCGATGTCCTCGGCGATGATGAGCAGGCTCTTGCCGGACTCTGCGACCTTGCCCAGAATCGGCAGGAGATCCTTGGCCGAGGAGACCTTCTTCTCGTGAATCAGCACATAGCAGTCTTCGAGTACGGCTTCCATGTTGGCGGTGTCGGTGACAAAGTGGGGGCTCAGCCAGCCCTTGTCGAACTGCATGCCTTCGACGAGTTCCACGGCCGTGTCGAGGCTGGATCCCTCTTCGACGGTGATGACGCCGTCCTTGCCGACCTTGTCCATCGCCTCGGCGATGATGCGGCCGATGGTGGTGTCCTGATTGGCAGCGCATGTGCCGACTTGGGCGATTTCGGTCGAACTCTTCACTTGTTTGGACATCTCGGCGAGTTCATCGCAGATGGCCGCGACGCCAAGGTCGATGCCCCGCTTGACCTGCGTGGCGTTGGCGCCAGCGGTGATGTTCTTGAGCCCTTCGGTGAAGATGGCTTCGGCGTAGACCGTGGCGGTGGTGGTTCCGTCGCCGGCATCCTTGGATGACTTGGAGGCGACTTCCTTCACCATCTGGGCACCCATGTTCTCGTAGGCGTCTTCGAGTTCGATTTCCTTGGCGACGGTGACGCCGTCCTTGGTCACGGTTGGAGCGCCGAAGGATTTTTCAAGCACCACGACGCGGCCCGATGGCCCCAGCGTGGTCTTGACGGCCTTGGCGAGTTGCTGAATGCCCCGGAGCATCCGCTCGCGGGCTTCGATGTCGTATGCGATCTGTTTGACAGTCATTGTTCGTACTTCCTTCGTATCCGCGGCTGGTTGCGCGGAGGGTCTGTGTATCAGTCGATGTCCATCCGGGCTTGCCACATGGCGGACACGTGGCTCGCGTCGAGCCAGATGGTGTTGGACTTGGTGGTAATTCGGATGCCGTGCGAACTGTGCAGTTGCTCAACCGCGACGACATCCCGCAACTCGATGGGTTCATGGTCGCCCTTGAGCGCCATGTCGAGTTCGGCGGAGGTGCCGACCATGTCGTTGAGTACTGCGAGGATTGGGTTGCGTTCCATGGCGAATAACTCAGTCAATGATGCCGAGGATGTCGTCCTCGGTCATGATCAGGTACTCGGTGCCTTCGATCTTGACCTCGGTCCCAGCGTAGGACGAGAACAGGATGCGGTCACCCTTCTTGACACTGAACGGCATGTACTCGCCGGTCTCCTTGTTCAGCAGACCAGCACCGGTCGCCATGATCTTGCCCTCAAGGGGCTTGTCCTTGGCGCTCTCCGGCAGGTAGATGCCAGCCTCGGTCCGAGCGCGGGCTTCCGCACGTTTGACGAGTACTTTGTCTCCGAGTGGCTTGACTTTCATGTGAGGTCTCTCCTTCCGCATGCCGAACAGAATCGCTCAGCAGGTTCTTGGTTCATTGCATCGGGGGCCATGCGTCCTGATAGTGACGGCGGAGTACCCGCCGAAGTGTGTCGAGAATGGTGTCGAGCTGCAGTGGTCGGTCAATGACCGCGAAGGCACCTTCTCGCAGCGAGGCCATCAACTCCCGGACATCCTGTCGATCGCTCGCCTGCCGCGGCCGGACGACAATGGTCGGGGGGGGCTGATCGAGGCGACGGAGCAATTGCAGAATGCGGGCACCGCCGGGAGCCGGCCGCGATCCGCAGCGGGTGAGCGGGATTTCCAGATCCACAACCGCGATATGGACCGGCTGATGCTGGATCAACGATGCGGCTTCCTCGCCGGTATCGGCCTGCAATGCGTGGATCCCCATCGGCTCCAGCAGCCGAGGCAACTGCCGAACGGCGGCATGCTCTCGCCAGCCGCCATAGGACAGCAGTAGATTGAGGCGGGCATTGCGATCGGGATGGTCAGTGGCGTGTCGCATGGTTCTGGAGGGGGCGAACTCAGCATGCGCTGCAAGCAGCGTGCCGGAATGCCACCGAAAGACGCCTCTTTCGGATGTTTCCGGGCTGCCGATCTGGCGGAGGACCCAGCCCGAAGGTGCCATCGCCGGGCCAATTCGGCACTTGCAGGGCGTCAGAGGGGGCGGTCCGCCCCCATCTGCTTTACTGTTCGCACCCCTCATCAAGGAGCGAGATCGACATGAGTGAGCAACCACCCCTTCTGAGCGTCAAGGACATGTTGGCCGCCCGTGGCTGCTCGGTTGGAGATCGGGTCCGATTGCAGGGCTGGATTCGCACCCGTCGCGATTCCAAGGCGGGGCTGTCCTTCCTGCAGATCCACGATGGCTCCTGTTTCGATGCCGCTCAGGTCGTGGCGTCGGGGGAACTGGACAACTACGAGTCCGAGGTGCAGCGGCTTACGACCGGATGCTCGGTCATCTGCACCGGTGTACTGGTCGAATCGCAGGGCAAGGGGCAGGCGACCGAGATGCAGGCCGAGGGTATCGAACCGGTGGGCTGGGTTGATGATCCAGACACCTATCCTGTTCCCGCCAAGCGACACACGTTCGAGTATCTGCGTGAAGTTGCGCATTTGCGTGTCCGCACGAATACATTCTCCGCCATCGCCCGGGTGCGGCACTGTCTAGCGCAGGCGATGCATCGCTACTTTCACGAACACGGCTTCTTCTGGGTCCATACGCCGATCATCACCGGAAGCGACTGCGAGGGCGCGGGTGAAATGTTCCGCGTTTCGACGCTGGATCTTCAGAACATCCCGCTCACCGAAGAAGGCGGCATCGACTGCACTCAGGACTTCTTCGGCCGCGAGACGAATCTGACCGTGTCCGGGCAGCTCAACGTCGAGTCTTATTGCCTTGCGCTCAGCAAGGTCTACACATTCGGCCCCACCTTCCGCGCGGAGAATTCCAACACATCCCGCCATCTGGCGGAGTTCTGGATGATCGAGCCCGAGATCGCCTTTGCAGACCTGGCCGATGACGCCGACCTCGCAGAGGACTTCCTCAAATACATCTTCCGCGTGTTGCTTGACGAACTCCCGGACGACATGGAGTTCTTCCGCGCCCGCATCGACAAGACCTGCATCGATCGGTTGGAGGCCTTCGTGCAGTCCTCCTTCGAGCGGATGGACTACACCGATGCCATCGCCTGCCTCGAGGCAGCAGTCGCCAAGGGTCAGAAGTTCGAGTTTCCGGTGTCGTGGGGCATGGATCTCCAGAGCGAGCACGAGCGGTGGCTTACAGAGGAGCACATCGGCAGGCCGATCGTTGTGATGAACTACCCACGGGACATCAAGGCTTTCTACATGCGGCAGAACGATGACGGCCGCACGGTGGCGGCCATGGATGTTCTCGCCCCGGGCATCGGCGAGATCATCGGCGGGGCCCAGCGAGAGGAGCGGCTCGATGTGCTCGACGTCCGCATCGCGGAGATGGGGCTCGATGCCGAGGACTACTGGTGGTATCGGGATCTGCGGAAATACGGCACGGTTCCTCACGCCGGTTTTGGCCTTGGATTCGAGCGAACCGTCGCCTATGCCACGGGAATGGCCAACGTGCGGGATGTTATTCCGTTCCCGCGGACCCCCCGATCCGCCGCATTCTGATTGCTGTCGCGTACAGAGCGAAATTCTCGGACACACACGATCGGCACGCGCAGGCGATGCGCACATGCTCCGATAAGCACAGAATTGCCGCCAACTGAAAACTCCCGGGTGCTTCGGGCTTCTCTTCTCCGATGTGGCCTTCTGTCAGGGGGACACATCTCGCGGCATGGTCGCCGCGGAGCAGACACGAAACCGGATTCGTTCCGGATAGCCCAAGGAGCCCTCCAGTGAATACTCAGGCGATGGTGGAACGCCTCTTCCCGATGCTCATCACAGGCGATCGTAACGGTGCTCGCAGCACCGTCCGCGACTGGGTAAGCGAGGGACTGGCCCCCGAAATGTTGACGCAGGAGGTCTACTGGCCGCTGCTGGACATGGTGAACGATCTTTTTCGGCGTGATCAACTCACCACACTTGCGCATCACTATGCCACGCGTCTACTGCGGAGCCTTGTCGATCAGGCTCAGGCCTGCTACGAGCAGCAGGACCGCAACGGACGAACCATGATGCTCTTCTGCGGTGATACCGAAGCCGATGACCTTGCCGCCCAGATGGTGGCCGATCTTGCAGAGGCCGGCGGCTATCAGGTGTCATTCGGCGGTGGGGGCATTGCCTACGACGAGTTGCTTGCAGCCGTTCAGGAACAATGTCCAAACGTGCTGCTGATGTTCTCGTCGGCAGCGGCAGATGCTCCGAACATCCGTCGTCTCATCGACACCATTCGTACCATTGGCGCTTGCCCGAATACGCAGATCGCCGTTGGCGGTGGTGTCTTCAACCGCGCCGAAGGCCTTGCCGAGGAAATCGGTGCCGATATCTGGTCGGATACGCCAGCCGGCATGATTCACAGCATGAACACCGAGCCGGAGCGGCGGGCGACTGCCGAGCAGCGGACGGTGGGGCAGGCGCGAAACGCAGCCTGACCGCCACATCCCATTCCAAGACTCTCTCTTCTCTTCCTACGACAGCGGCGGGCCACACGGCCCGCCGTTGCCGCTTTTGAAACGCATCCGTGCGTGTCCCGTACCATCCGGGGCGACAGAGGAGGAGTTTGCCCATGTTCAGAATTCGATGTGTACTTGCCGCACTTGGCAGTTGTCTGGCGCTGGCCGCTCCGGCGGTGTCTGAGGAATACCCGTTCTTCGTTCAACCAATGACGGTCCAAGATGTGCGGGTGATCGCAGATGAACTGGATCTCTCTCGCGAGCAGTCGTTGGCGCTGCTCGGCCAGTATGCGGATTACAACCTCGCATTTGGAGAATTGCAGGAGAAGGATGTTCAGAAGGTCATGGATCACGCCATGGATCTGGTGATGCAGTTCCAGTGGTGGGGAGGGGAAACTGAGATGAAGATCCCCCCCCGCTCGGAGATCACGAGCCTTGTGGATGAGGGACTTCGGGCGATTCGCAACTTTGGACGGATCGATGACGACTTCTTTGATTCGATTGTTCCACTCCTCAGCGACACACAACTCGCCCGCCTTGAGTGCGAACGGCATCGGCGGGCGCTTGAGAGATTGCAATTGCTGCATCGCAATATCGCTGCCGAGATCAACGAGGGTGCGGCCCCTGACCTGTTTGGCATTCTGCGGCGAATCGAGCTCGACACTGAAACCGAGATGCTCGTAGATGAAGTTCTCGAAACGCATGCCCAACGGATGCTCACCGCGCTGCGAAAGTTCGAGCGAGCAGGGCGAGAGGTCATTGATAAGGTGCTCGATGAGATCGACCGACTCGGGCTGCGTGAGATGGACATGATGACCATGATGGCCTTCTTTGCCGACGAGGCGAGGCAGCAGGAACTCAAG
>JASMMN010000208.1 GCA_030748155.1 Phycisphaerales bacterium | reverse complement strand
ATCGTCTTTTCGGGCTGGAAGTGGCCGAGATTGCCGATGTGGGTGACATGGCAGTGGCCCGTGACATGGTTGCTGAGATCATTGCGGTGGTGGTTTGCGTGCGTAATGGGTGATATACTTCGGGATTCGCCGCTCTGCGGCGCACAATCAATCATGGCGATGCAACGAAACATTCCCAGCGACACGACACCGGCGAGCGGAGTCATTGACTGGTCGCTTCAGCAGTACCTGGATCGGCTGGTCATGACCACCAGTTTCGGCGTGCACTCTGCCGTGTTGCTTGACCTGGTCACTGGGGTCGTGCCGGGCATCCCGGTGTTATTCGTCGATACCGGTTTCCACTTCAAGGAAACGTACACGTACGCGGACGAGCTGACCGAACGGTTTTCGCTGAATCTCGTGGTGTGCCAGAGCGATGTCAGCCCGGCGTGGTGGGTTGCTCGGCACGGCGAGTTGTGGCAAGAAGGTGACGAGGGACTGGACGAGTACGACCGCATGCGAAAGGTCGTTCCTCTGCGGCGGGAGATGGCCAAACGCGGCGTAGCCGCCTGGCTCTCGGGCGTTCGCCGTAGCCAGACGACGTTCCGTGAATCGCTACAGGTGGTCGAGGATCGCCGGGGCTTCAGCAAGATCCATCCCCTGTTGTCATGGACAGATCAGGATATGGAACAGTATCTGTCCGATCACGACCTGCCCCGGCACCCGTTGCAGGCAGAGGGGTACGCATCGATTGGCGATCACACGACGACCCTGCCTTCTAGCGGCGATGAGAGCGGGCGAAGCGGCCGATTCATGGGCAAGAAGGAGGAGTGCGGTATTCACACGCTGCTGGACGGCGAGGAGCCGGTTCCGGAGATCGTCATTTCCGCTCAGGGCGGCGAATAAACCCTTCCGCGGGATAGTGCTTGGACTCGGGGGGCGAACAGGTAAACTACACGCCCAACATTGGTTGGGGCAGGGAAGAAACGCGATTGGAGGCAGGTAGGCATGGATACCGTGATTCAAGGCAAGACCATTCTCGTGACCGGTGCCTGCGGCACCGTCGGTAGCGAAATCGTGCAGTATCTACTTGGCCCGGCCACGGGTGATCCGGCGAGAGTTGTCGCGGTCGACAACAACGAGAGCGAACTGTTCTTTCTGAAGGAACGGCACCAGGGCGATAGTCGCTTCATGGCCGGTCTGGCCGATATCCGGGACTGCGAGGCCCTGCGGGAACTCATGGTCGGCTGCAATCTTGTCTTTCACGCTGCGGCCCTGAAGCATGTCACGCTCTGCGAAGGCGCGCCATTCGAAGCCGTTCAGACGAACATCCATGGTGTTCAGAATGTGATTCGTGCCGCAGCCAGTTCGGGTGTCGAGCGTGTTGTCTTTACCAGTAGCGACAAGGCGGTCAATCCGACGAATGTCATGGGCACATCCAAGTTGATGGGCGAGCGGCTCATGACCGCGGCCAATGGTCTACAGCAGAGTGGCGGCTGCATGTTCCTCTCGACACGATTCGGCAATGTGCTTGGCTCCAACGGCTCGGTCATCCCACTGTTCCATCAACAGATACGGAATGGGGGGCCCATCACGCTGACGCACCCGGACATGACCCGGTTCATCATGAGCATTGAAGAGGCTGTGCGGCTGGTCATCGACTCGGCGGGCATGGCGTGCGGCGGCGAGGTTTTTGTCACGAAGATGCCGGTCGCGAGGATCGAAGATCTCGCGGTGGTGATGCGGGACGAGATCGCGCCGATGTATGGTTTCCGTCCAGATGATATTCCGATCGAGGTCACGGGACCGCGGCCGGGTGAGAAGATGTTCGAGGAACTCATGAGTGAAGAAGAGACGCGCCGGGCTATCGAGCTCGAGCGTTACTTCAGTGTGCTTCCGACCTTCCGTGGATGGAAGTCAGATGTGGCCTATGAGTACGAGGGGACGATCAGCACGACCGTCGACAATCCTTACTCATCCCGCGTCGAACCATCGCTTTCCCGGGACGATCTGCACGCGTTCCTGATCCACAACCAACTGCTCGGGTTCACGCAGCAGGAGACCCCGCCGTCGCAGCCAGCCGATATGCTTCCAGAAGTGAAGACGGTCACCGCCTCGGAACAACTGGTCTCTTGACGACGACTCAACAATGACGGCCCTTGCAAAGGAGATCTGGAACGGCCGGCACCTCCTCGGCGCCATCGTTCGCTATGACCTCAAGGCGAGCCTCATCACGAGCCGCGTCGGGTTTCTGTGGTGGTTTGTTGATCCGGCGTTGCTGATTCTGATCTACTGGGTCTTCATCGTCATCCTTCTGGGCCGCGGGGCGTATGCTCCCTACCCACTCTTCATCGGATGTGCCCTCTTCCCATGGCGGTATTTCGTTCGATGCGTTGGGAACGGTGCATCGATTCTGCGAAGCCGCCGCACGCTCATTCGTTCTGCAAAGTTTTCGACCATCGTTCTCCC
>JASMMN010000207.1 GCA_030748155.1 Phycisphaerales bacterium | reverse complement strand
ACCGTCTCCCCCGAAGCAGCCCTCGTACTTGATCGAAGCCTCGCGTGGTATGCCAGCATGCCAGGCGCATCGACGGTACTGATCCAGAAAATGGAGATGCCGGGCATGCCAGCCATGGAGACCAAGACGAAGGTCTCGGTGCTCAAACCGAATCGATTCTCAATTACCGAAGTGGGAACGGCCCCGGGCGGAATGGGCATGATGTCGCCCGAACTCATCTCCGATGGCACGACGTTCTGGCAGGCCATGCCCTCCATGCAGATGTGGTCCGAGGGTCCGGCGCCGAAGACCCTCGGTGCCGACGAATCACAGGCGCTGGAGATGGCTGGCCCGGCAACATTCGTGTTGGAGATGCTCAGCCCGAACGCGAGAGCGAGCATCCTTGAGGAGTTCGAATCAGTCGAGTACGCCGGAAAGGATGGCGAAAACGACCTGCTTCTTCTCAAAACCACCAGCTCTGGTTTCATGCCTTCCATGCCCATCACGCTGACGATTGGCCCGGCCAAGACGCCGTGGATCAAGAAACTCTCGATCGCCATCCCCGAGGGCCAGGGCCCTCCCGGAGCCCCACAAGAAATGGTGATGCAGTTCACGCAGTGGACCACGATGAACGACACCGACGACGCCAAGGCCGCCTTCGCATTCACGCCCAAGCCGGATTGGAAGAAGGTCGACGATCTCGTGGAAGCCTTGATGGCTGGCATGGGGGGCGGTCCAGAGGGCGGCCATGATCACAATGCGACGCATCCCTCGATGGGCAAGCCGGCCCCCGGTTTCACCCTCAAGAGCATCGATGGCAAGAATGTGTCGCTGAAGGACCTCAAGGGCAAGATTGTCATTCTCGACTTCTGGGCCACATGGTGCGGCCCTTGCCGCCAGGGCCTGCCGGTACTGATGGAAGTCGCCAAGGAGCGGGCCAAGGACGGCGTTGTCCTGTGGGCGATCGATCTTGATGAGCCCAAGGAGAAGGTTGATGCCTTCCTTAAGAAGAAGGGGTGGAGCCTGCCGGTCCTGCTCGATTCCAAAGGGAAGGTCTCTCAGAAGTACGGTGTCGGTGGCATTCCTCACACTGTCATCATCGATCCCGACGGCGTTGTGCACTCCGTCGAGATCGGTTTCAGCGGCGTAGAGGCAACGAAGAAGAAACTCAACGCTGCGATTGATCAGATCAGGGGGAGTTGATGCGGGCGTTCTCTTCGCTCCTTGGGAGGAGAGAGGATGGACAACGATCACTTGTCGATGGTTGGAAGTGGGAAGTCCGGCGACGGAACATGCGCGTCAGCGAGAAGAGTTTCGAGCCGGGCGACGATGTCGGGATGCTCCGCTGCGACATTCGTGGTCTCGCCTGGGTCGGTATCGAGGTTGAAGAGCAGCATGGTGGTGTCACCGCGGCGGAGGTGCCGACGGACACCTTTCCAAGGACCGACGCGAATGGCTTGTTGGCCACCGAGTTCTCGATAGAGGTAGGGACGGGTCGGGGCTGGTGTGGACCGATCACCGAGCAGCACGGACGCGAGTGACTGCCCGTCAATGCCGGTTGGTGCCGATGTACCAGTCAGTTCACAAAGTGTCGGGAGGTGGTCTTCAAAGCCACTGGGAATGTCGGCCGTGGTGCCAGGAGGCACATGGCCCGGCCAGCGGACGATGGTTGGCACCCGCAGACCACCCTCAAATACACTGCCCTTGAGACCACGGAAGGGACCGGCGCTCTCGAAGAACTCGTGGTCGACTCCACCGGCATACGTTGGCCCGTTGTCACTGGTGAAGATGACGATGGTGCTACCAGCAACGCCCTGGTGTTCAAGCGCCTCCAGAATCTCGCCCACTTCGGCATCGAGACCGGCGATCATCGCCGCATACGCGGCGCGTGGGCGCGGATGCGGAACATACCCCTTCTGGCCGAGGTACGGCTCGGTATCCCACTCGCTCGGAAACGCATCGAGACGATCGGGCGGAACCTGCAAGGCGACGTGCGGCACAGGGCTCGCGTAATAGAGGAAGAACGGTCCATCCTTTGCGTGGTTCTCTATGAACTGCACGGCTTCGTCCCGCATCAGATCGGACGCGAATGTCTCGCCGAGATACTCCGCTTCGTAGGCCTGTTCGCGATCGAGTGGCTGCTCGATCTTCTGGTGCGCGCTGAACCAGCTGTTGCCCTTGAGCGGCACCTTCTCGCCGTTCCGCCACAGATGCGTCGGGTAGTAGTTGTGCGCGACTCGCTGGCACAGATACCCAAACCAGTGGTCAAATCCCTGCCTGTTGGGATGGCCCTCGGTGTCGGGGCCGCCAAGCCCCCACTTGCCGATGGCCCCGGTCGTGTACCCCCGTTCGCCAAGTACCTCAGCGAGCGTGACCTCCTCATCTGGCAGCGGGAACTGACCCTCGGTCTGGTCTGGTCCCCACCCGCCTGCCTCCCAGTTGTTGCGGACCGCGGCGTGGCCGGGATGTTTCCCGGTCAGCAGCACGCACCGCGATGGCGCGCAGACCGGCGAGCCCGACCAGTGCGAGGTCAGCCGCATCCCGTCGATGGCAAGACGATCGATATTGGGGGTCGGAATCTTTTCCTGTCCATGGCACCCAACCTCGCCCCATCCCAGATCATCGGCGAGGATGAGGACGACGTTGGGCGGCGGTGCTGGAGCAAACGCAGCCAGAAGTAGAATGGGGGTGATCAGAGGCATTCCGGCACGATAGAGGACAGAGGCAGGTTCCGGAATCTGGTCCCTTGGAAGTCGAAGGTCGGTTTCACATTGACTACCCGACCCTGTCAGACCCCGGTATCAACACCCCTTTTTCCAGTTTCACTGCGCCCACGGCCCATACAGGCCGAACAGTAGGCTGGAGTGGCCCCGAATGGGGTCAACGAGTGCTTGCTTTTGGCCCCAAATGCTCTATTTTGAAGTGCTTAGCCCATAATCGGCCGCGCCGCTGGGGTGGGAGGCGGCCGAGAGAATGATCACCTGAGAGGAGCCCCAGTGACCACATCAATCATTCCAGCCGCGGCCATTGCTGCGGCCGCCATCGGCACTGGCGGCGCGACTGCCGGTGCCATCGGCCCCGACGTCGTCTGCTTCTACACCGCCAACCAGGTTTCCTATCTCGGCTCCTCGGGTGGCATCGGTGGCTATGCCATGAGCACCACCTCGTGCAATTACGGCGATCAGGAGGCCGATTGGTACTCCGGCACCAACAACACGCCACTGATCGGCCAGAACGCCTACCGCCTCAAGGACGGCCGCTTCGAGCAGATCGGCATGTCCTGGCTCAAGCACTCTTTCTGCGCACTCAGCGAGCCCGGATGCGGTGACTGCCAGCCTACCGATTGCTCGACCCTCGGCATTGGATGCGCCGACACGTATGGCGCTGGCCTCAACACCAACCCCGGCGGACCCCGCTCCGATGTGAACGCCTTCTCGGGCTACTACGACTACCCGTTCAACGTCTCAAGCACCGGACCGAGCGTGCTTCGGGGCAACCTGCAGATTCACGATGCCGACCTGGACCCGGCCCAGAACCCCGGCGCGATGTACCTCTTCGAGGCCTACTACATGAGTTCGGACGATGCCGCGTGGGGCAACCACGCCAACAACGCCTCGTGGCGAGCTGTGAACGTCAGCGGGGTCGGCAGTATCTCCTCCACAGGCAACACCGAGGTTGAGGAAGCGGCCATCCGGAAGTGGGCCGTAGAGGACCCAAGCGTGGACATGATCGATGTCCATGTACCAAGCGACGGTTTCTTCGTCATCGGTGCCAAGGCCACCGACCTCGGCGGCGGCATGTGGCACTACGAGTACGCGGTATGGAACCACAACTGCGACGCTTCGGCTGGTTCGTTCACTGTCCCGATCCCGAGCGCCGCGTCGGTGACGAATGTCGGCTTCCATGATGTCGATTACCACAGCGGAGAGATCTACGACGGCACCGACTGGACCGCCTCGGTCGTACCCGGCTCGGTCACATGGGCCACGACACCTCATGCCCAGAACCCCAACGCCAACGCGCTGCGATGGGCAACCATGTACAACTTCCGTTTCGATGCCAACGTCGCCCCAAGCGTGGCCCCTGTGACGCTTGGGATGTTCAAGCCCGGCGGTGCCACTTCAGTTAGCGCCGACACCATCTCGCCGCCTGCCGAGCCGGTGGATCCGTGTGATCTTCCGCTGGGATACTGCCCGGATGATGTCAATGGCGACGCTGTCGTCGATGTCAACGACATGCTTGAAGCACTCGGCTCCTTCGGCCAGTGCGGCGACGGCACGTTCCGGCCGGTCGGTGATGTCAACGGCGACTGCTGCGTGACAGTCGATGACCTGCTCTCGATCGTTGGCAACTGGAACATGGACTGCACGCCCGTCGGTGCCTGCTGCCTCAGCGGCGGTGGTTGCGTCGAGTCCACCGAGGCTGACTGTGACGATGGCGGTGGCATTTGGACCGAGGGCGTTTCGTGCGTATCAGCCAACTGTCCAGAGCCCGGTGCCTGCTGCGCCGATGATGGATCCTGCACCTTCGTGACGGAGGACGACTGTGCCGGCACTTATCAAGGCGACGGTATCGACTGCGAAGATGTCAATTGCCCCGTCGCGGGTGCTGGCGACGAGTGCGCCACGGCGTTTATTGCCTCTTACGGGGCGAACCCATTCGAAACCAATACCGCCACGCCAAGTTCACCTGAACCGGATGAGTCCCAGTGCAGCGGCACCTACCTCGACTGGGCCGGCAGCCAGGATGTCTGGTTCCTTTTCATGCCCTCAGAGAGTGGCGAGGCGCACTTCACGACCTGCGACTCCAGCAGTTACGACACGTCGATGGTGATCTACGAGGAGTCGTGCGACAACCAGGTCGCCTGTAACGGCGACGCCAGTGGCGACACTGGCTGTCAGACCTACTATTCGGCCATCGACATGGATGTCACGGCGGGCAACACCTACTACATCCGCATCGGCGGGTGGCAAGGCGATACTGGATCCGGCACGCTCACCATCGAGTAGCTCTTCCCGACTCTGATGCTTGAATCCCACAGGCTCTCCGGAATCTTGGAGGGCCTGTGTTTCAGCATCCTCGATGGAATAGGATGGTCCCTCACGCGTTCCTGTACATTCCCAACCCCCAGTAACAGGATCCCCGGAACCATGCTACACGCACTCTTCCTTGCCACCACCATCATCGCCGCTGCTGAACCAGCCACGGCGCCACCGTCATCAGAACCAGCCGGGGCCGAAACGCCCGTCAGCGAACTACCCCCGATCCCGGCCAACGCCAAGGCGGTGCTCGATCGAATGATCGCCCACTTCGCGCCGCTTCCGGGCATCAAGGTCATCGCCAAACACCGCATTCAAGCCCCCAACAACATCATTCTGCACGAGAGTGTCCGGAACATCGTGATCGTCAAGCCCAACAAGATCAACGTGGCGCAGGACGGCATTCCATTCCTCGTCAGCAATGGCGTTGATGCCTGGACACTACCGCAGCAAGGAGTGATCTTCAACGAGCAGAAAGCTCCGGCCACGATGCCCGAGTGCATCGCCGAATTTCGAGCCCTTGGAAATGGCGGCATTGGGGGCTCTGGCGGACTCGTCGCTGCCCTCCTGTCGCCCAATGCACTCGGGGAACTGCTCAAAGAGGTAGACCAAGTCTCGAGCATCCAGAGAAATGGCGATGATCTCCTGATCCTCCGCATCGGTCCAAATGCCAAGCGACTCAGAGAGGGCCTGCGGCTGGGTATCTTCGTTCCCCAGACCGGCGATCCGTGGCCGGCGCAATTGGATGTCATCCCGCCCAAAGCCGAAGTGTTCACCCGGATCGCATTCTCGGACTGGTCCATTCCAGATGTGATGGCAGCGAATTTCGAGAAGCCTGAAGTTACGGCGCCGACTGGCACCTTCAACCCCACCCTCGCCCTGCCGACCAAGAAGGGCGAGCCGAAGCCCGCAACACCGAACAGCGAAACTGGATCACCTGCCGACTCTCCACCGGACTCCTGAGGCCAGCGCGGAGCCCCACATGATCTCATCCCTGTCTCTGGTGTTCCTGCTGTCCACGCCACCGGGCGATACGGCAACGGTCCTGACGCCAATCACCTCGCACGTCACCGGTGATGTCCGCGATGCCTGGCGGCGTCCTGTCCACACCGACAGCGTCGAAGCCTGGGTTGTTTCGGGTCGGTCGCTCACCTCGAAGATGGTGGGCGCGCCGGAGTGGAAGCCCGCGACCGTCGATGATTCGGGTGGCACCTCCATTCCCCGCGGTGGATGGGGGCTCTTCGTGTTCGAGTCGGATGAAACCACCCCGGCGATCCTCGATGCCTCCGCGTTCGGCGACGCGTGGATCAACGGACTTCCCCGGGGTGGAGACATCTACGGCAAGGGCCGCACGCGGCTCCCCTTTCTGCTGCGAAAGGGACGCAACGAGATCCTGCTTCGCTCCGGGCGGGGAACCCCTGCGCCAAGCGTCACAACCGCCAGAGAACTCGCTCGAACACAGGCCGCGCCCGGCACGCCACGGGTCGCGTTGCTCGGCGGCAGGGACCGCACCCTGCCGGACGCCATCGCCGATGAACCTCTGGACGAATGGGCGGCCATTCTGGTGTACAACGTCGATACCACACCCCTTCGCGGCGGGCATGTCGAAGTGGAATCGGATGGGATGACGACCATCACACCCCTGCCGACCATTCCCCCGTTGTCCTTCCTCAAAGTGCCGGTTCGACTGCAAGCGCCGACCGCCAAGGGCGAGTCCATCGACGTGGCCCTTCGCCTTCGAAGTGGCAGCGGTGATTTGCTCGACACCGATTCGTTCTCGCTTCGCGTTCGTAATGCCGACCAGTGGCGGAAGCACACCTTCAAGAGTGACATCGACGGTAGTGTGCAGTACTACGGATTGGTTCCTGCCGTCGGCGACGCCGACGAACTTCCGGGAACCGTTCTGTCTCTGCACGGCGCTTCGGTCGAAGGCGGCAAACAGGCCTCCTGCTACAAACTCCGCGACTGGTGTATGGTTGTCGCGCCCACCAATCGACGCCCATTCGGCTTTGACTGGGAGGAGTGGGGACGCCTCGATGCCCTTGAGGTACTCGCCGATGCGCAGCGTCGGTATCCAAATGACCCGTCGCGGACATGGCTCACTGGACACTCGATGGGCGGTCACGGCACATGGAATCTCGGCTTGACCCGCCCCGCTGATTTCGCCGCCATTGCGCCAAGCGCCGGTTGGGCGAGTTTCTGGACCTATGGTGGACCGGAGCGATATGCCGACAATGACGGGATTGACGGATTGCTCCGCGCCGCAGCCAATCCGAGTGACACGAATCTGCTGCTTCCAAACGCCGATCGGCTGGGCATCTACATATTGCATGGTGAGGCCGATGACAATGTGCCTGTCACCGAAGCCCGCGCAATGCGCGAGAAACTCGGTGCTTCGCACGGCGATTTTGCATACTACGAGCGACCTGGCGCGGGTCACTGGTGGGGTGACCAGTGCATGGACTGGCCGCCACTCTTTGAGTTTCTCAGGCGACATGCCCGCGGCGCAGGCGGCCACCGCGATCGGTTGACCTTCATCACCGTCGACCCGGCAAGTTCTGCATCCTGCGACTGGGCTACGATTGAGCAGCAGGCCGCATCGCTTCGCCCAAGCCGCATCGACCTGCAGGTCACACGATCCGGCGAGATGACTACGATCGATGGAACCACCGAGAACGTTGCCCGACTTTCCATCGACACTCGACATCCGAATTTTTCCAATAATGGGTCGGTCCAGATCACACTTGACGGATCGCCACCGATCTCATCGGATGCTGACACCGTGCAATTGGCGCGATCCGCTGACGGTGGATGGACTACCGCAAATCCGATTTCACCTGACGAGAAGAATCCGGCCCGCGGCGGTCGACTCCGCTCGGCTTGGAATCACGGCATTACGCTCATTGTCGGCACGAGCGGTTCCAACGAAGAAACGACATGGAACCGCGCCCGGGCGCGACAAGATGCCGAGCGATGGTGGTACCGCGGCAATGGCGTCGTTGAGATTGTGGACGATGTGGACTTCAACGCAGCGACAGAACCGGACCGCGGCATCATGCTCTACGGCAACCGTGACACGAATGCGGCCTGGAACATGCTGCTCGCGGACTCGCCCATACAGGTTGAACGCAACAGAGTCGTGATCGGCGAACGTACAATCAGTGGTGAGTTGGCGGTCGCGTTTGTGAGACCGCGATCTGGAAGCGACGTGGCAAGCGTGGCAACCATCGCCGGTACCGCTGGTGCGGGCGAACGATCAACAGCCACCATGCCCCTGTTCTTCTCTGGAGTCGGCTGGCCGGATTGGATGGTGGTGGAGTCCGCCTCACTTACCATCGGAGATGAGGGCATCGTCGGCCTCGGATTCTTTGGGAATGACTGGAAGATCGATCCCGCCCAGTCCGCGTGGCGGGAACCCGCGACCACCAAATAGTCGGTAGGATCCTGTCGCTGAGGAGGGTTCCATGCGTGCATTGAGTCTGTTGCTTGTCCTTGTGTCTGTATTGGCCACGGCGCTCTTCGTCGTACTCGGCTTCATGTGCTCTCAACTGTGGTTGCTTGGTCTGATCTGGTCGGCACCGACCATGGGCGTCGGACTGTGGGATCTGATTCAGAAGCAGCACAGCATCCTTCGAAACTACCCACTGCTTGGTCATCTGCGTTTCTTCTTCGAGAGCATCCGGCCGGAGATGGTGCAGTACTTCGTCGAAACCGACGAGGCGGGTCGCCCCTACAACCGGACACAGCGTACTGCTGTCTACGAGCGAGCCAAGAATGAGGAAGACGTCAAGCCCTTCGGCACCGAACTCAATGTCTACGACATCGAATATGAATACATCTCCCATTCCATCGCCCCCAAACCGAAACAGGATCATCACTTCACTGTGACTGTCGGCAACGAACAGTGCAGCAAGCCCTATGAGGCCAGCATCCTGAATATATCCGCCATGTCGTTTGGTGCGCTCAGCCCCAATGCGCTGCTTGCACTCAATGAGGGTGCCAAGATGGGTGGCTTCTACCACGACACCGGCGAGGGCGGCGTGAGTGATTACCACATGCGACCGGGCGGCGATCTTGTCTGGGAAGTCGGGACGGGGTACTTCGGATGCCGCCGTGATGACGGCAAGTTCGATCCAGAACTGTTCAAGGACACTGCCATGATCGACCAGATCAAGATGGTCGAGATCAAGGTGTCACAGGGTGCCAAGGCCGGGCATGGTGGCGTGCTTCCAGGAAGCAAGGTCGATGCGGAAATCGCGCGGGTTCGGCATATTCCGGTCGGCAAGGACTGCGTCTCTCCGGCCTATCACACTGCGTTCTCGACCCCAATAGAACTGCTGGAGTTCGTTGCACAGTTACGCGAACTCAGTGGTGGCAAGCCAGCGGGGTTCAAGCTCTGCATCGGGCGGCCATATGAATTCCTCGCGGTCTGCAAGGCAATGCGGACGACCGAAATCTATCCGGACTTCATCGTTATCGACGGCGCAGAGGGCGGTACCGGTGCCGGACCGATCGAGTTCCTTGATCACATGGGTGTGCCGCTGACCGAAGGGTTGATCTTCGCCCAGAACACGCTTGTGGGCATGGGTGTTCGAGACCACATCAGACTTGCAGCGAGCGGCAAGATCGCCACAGCCTTCAGTATCGCCCAGCGCATGGCGATGGGTGCCGATTGGTGCAACGCTGCCCGCGCATTCATGTTTTCGGTCGGTTGTATCCAAGCAGAACGCTGTCATACCAACACATGCCCGGTGGGCGTTGCAACACAGAATTCCGCCCTCTTCCGCGGTATCGATGTGCCGACCAAAGCCCGGCGGGTCATGCACTATCACTGCAACACGCTTGAAGCACTCGCCGAGGTCACCGCCGCCGCTGGTCTCATGCATCCGCATGAGTTCTCGCCACTGCACATTGCGCGGCGCATCTCCGCCACTGATGTGCGACCATACGCCGAACTCTACGACTTCCTTGAACCGGGTGAACTGCTTGAAGATCCACCACCCGCGAGGTGGAGAAAGTGGCTCTCTTCTGCAAGCCCCGACACCTTCGACCGAATCTGTTGATTGAGGACATACCCATGCATCGCATCGTCATCATCTCCGCCATCACCCTGCTGCTAGGTATTACCGCGGTACTTGCTACCGGCACCGCCGATGCGCACTGCCAGGTTCCATGCGGCATCTATGATGATGCTGGACGCATCGCCACCATGCGAGAGGATGCCGAGACCATTCGCAAAGCAACGATCGAACTCGTCCGGCTCAACGACTTCAAATCGGCTGATTCTTTCAATCAAGCAACCCGCTGGGTCGCCGAGAAGGACCGCTCGGCCTCACATATTCAAGATCTTGTCGCGTCCTACTTTCTGAGCCAGCGGGTCCAGGTCGCCTCAGCTGATTCACCGGAGCATGGCCACTACATTGATCAACTGCAGGCCTTCCACTCGGTGATGGTGGCGGCGATGAAGTGCAAGCAGACAGTTGACCCCGCCCGGGTCGATGCGCTCGACGCGGCGATCACCCGCGTTGCGGCATGGTACGAGTGAGTGGGTTGAATACCGACGAATTACCTCTGGAAGCATGAAGCAGACGAGTGTTATTTGGTCTTGTGCTCAGAGTCTGTGGCGGCTTTCTTCGGCTTTCGGAAGTCGAGATCTTCGATTCGGCCGAAGATGGATGTTGCAATATTGGCAAGGTGCGAGGCGACCCGTTTGTAGTGCCTCGCAAGCAGGGAGTAGGCGACAGCGACATGGGTTGGAACTTCTCGGAGATCTCTCAGCAGGGTTTCCTCGATGGCATCGCATTCACCGCGGATGCGGTCTGCTGCCTTGATCGAAGACTTGGCTCGCTTCACACTGGATTTCTCCAACGCCTCACGAACGGCACCGAATAATTCACCGGTGTGTTTGCGGACAGCCTCAAGAGGCTCGTGGTAGCGTTCGATGCTGTAGTCATCTTCGTAGTATCGCCCCACCTCGAATAAGTTCTTGCAGTAGTCGCCGATCCGCTCGGCATCCTTGGCAACGCTCATCAGCGCAAGGCACCCGGGGATATCGGCAACTGGATTGACACTCAAGTGCGTCAAGATGCCGGCCCGCACCGATCGGAGGAGGCGATTGATGTCCTTGTCCTTCTCATACAACGCATCAGCGACGTCTGCCTCGCGTTTCTTGCCGCGGAGCACATCGTTGGCCTCGTGGAACATCCACTCGGAGGCCTCGACCATCTGCAAGAACTCCGCAAAGGCGGTATTGAACTGGTCGCCGGACTTGAGGGCTGCAATCAACTGACCAAACATGACGCGTTACTCCATCAGTCACTGAAGAAAATGAGTTCCGAAATGACCAGGGCCACACTCGGAACGATGAGGAACACGGTGGCGAGAAAGATAAAAGCATACTTTCGCCGCCGCGCTGCGAGCGAGCTGTACCACTTGGCAAGCCGAATCGGAACTATTCGGAAGGGGTACCAGATCGCATTATCGGTGAAGTTGAAAAGCACATGGGAAATGGCCACAATCACCGCCCCTGCGGTGGGATTGGCGGTTGCGGCGATCACACCGGTCACGGTCGTGCCAATATTGCAGCCGAGCATGAAAGGAAAGACCCGTCGCAGTTTCACCGCGCCAGCTCCAGCAATGGGAACCATCAGGCTCGTGGTAACCGAACTGGACTGTACGGCGACCGTCGATCCAATTCCGGACAGCCATGCAAGGAAGTCGTTTCGGAAGATCAACACCGTAAAAAGCCCTTCGAGCCGGTGCAGCAGGGCGTCCTTCAGGTTCTTGACGAGGCCGATCAACGCGAAGAACAGAATCACCAGCCCCGTCGCTGCCACAATTACCCCTGCTGTGGTTGCGTTCTCCCCCGAGATCCATCCAGCGGCATCTTCGATACCTGTGACAACGGGCTTGGTGATGGCCTTGATCGGGTTGTAGAACTTCTCCCCCGCCCCAAGATCGAGCGCCCTCGTGATCCAATGCGCGGTCCGGGTCAGTATGCCGCCTCTGAAGCCATCGGCACTAGTCGTGCTGGTTGCCCACTCCAATGGGAACAACAACAACACCGTGAGCACATTTGGAATTGCGTGCATCAGGGCCGTCGCATAGGCTCGGCGGAATTGTCGCTTGATTCGCATCGTGCCAAGCGACACGATGAGACTGGTGATACTGGTACCGATGTTGGCACCCATGACAGCGAACACCGCTGTTCCCGCACTCAACTCCCCTGCTGCGACCAGCGTGATGATCAGCGAGGTTGTAAAGGATGAACTCTGTACCACCGAGGTCACCAGCACAGAGGCCATCAATGCCACAAGCGGATTATCACCCTGGGCGATTGCCTCGGCCAACCAACTTGTCTCGTTGCCGATCACCTTGAGCCCGGCGCCCATCACATTGATAGCGGACAGGAAGAAATACAGCGATAACCCTGCCAGCAGCAGGTGCAGCCAGAACGGACGGGTCTTGGGCTGGTTCAGTTCATACTCGTCCGACATGAAGCATCTATCTCAATCGCTTGGAATGCGGCCCCCTTGGCGGGGGCGAAGGCCGAGGTGGGATTCGAACCCACGAATGACGGATTTGCAATCCGTTCCCTTAGTCCACTTGGGTACTCGGCCGAGAGGGGCAAGGATACCGACCACGTGGCTGGGGGGCAAAGACCTCGGCGCCGCCCTTCGGGTAGGCTTGCCGATGATGATTGGACCCGGCATCGTGATCGGTATTCTGATGGTGGTCGGCGGTACTCCGCCGCCCGCCCCACTGGTCCCCGATGGAGCCATTCTCACCAATGTGGAAGGGATCATGGTGCGCCCCGAGCCCGGTGATCCATGGACGCTTCGGCTCGTCGGCGCTACTGCCGATCCGGAGGGTCGGGTGCGAGATTTCATCCTGATGCCCTCTCGTGTGCTTGAGGAAATGGAACAGGTGGAAGCGGGCTCGGGTGCATCCCCGCCTTTCACCGTCACCGGCACCGTCTCGCTCTTCGACAATCGAAACTGGCTGATGCCCCAGCATGTGGAAACACATACCGAGCACACTCGGCGAGCCGAGCCGACCATCGAACCAGCCGACCCCAACGAACCAGAGGACGGCATGCGATCAGGGCAATCCGCTGGCGACAGCATCGCCGATATCGTGGCGGACCTGCAGTCCACGATCAAGACGCTCCCCCGCTCACTTGATGATGGCCAGTTGATTGAACTAGTGGAAGATGCCGAACCGGACGGCACCCTGATTCTCTCACGGCGAGGTCGGCTGCTGCGTGGGCGGCGTGGTGCCTGGATCTTCGTATTTGATGCTGACGCATGGGGTGAAGGGGACGCGCCGGTTGTACTGCTTCCTTCGCCGACACTGAACGCTCTTGTAGTGGGTGGACGGCGAACCGACTACCGAACACCGGTTCATATCAGCGGGTCACTCAGCCACTACCGTGGACGACGCTTTCTCATACCGACCGCCATCAGCGGCTTGCGGGAACGGCCGAACCTGAGTCGATGAAACGATCACACCGAGTACATCCGCGTGGCTGAGCCCGGACTGGTCGCCAATCTGCTGATCGAGTCGGCTGCCGGAATCGCCCGCTCGGCTGGCGCCAAAGCCATCGTCGTATCGGCAGACGCGCTTCCCGAAGGGTGTGAGCCCCCGGAGGGCACACTGCTGCTGACTCGGCGTCCCGAAGACGAGCGGCGAATGGAAGAGTTGGGTGTTGCTGCGGAACGTGTGCTGCTAATCCCACAGGTCGAACTTGACCGCATGGGACAAGTCAAACTCGCCGCGCTCGTTGCGATTTCTCGGCGGCTGGTTGATTTCACGGACACCGTCGTGTTTCTTACTGGGCCATTTCGCGGACTCATCGACAGTCTGATTGTGCTGCACATCGGCAGCGAATATGAGTTGCTGCACGCGACCGAACAACCCACGATCGCCGAACACATCAAACGAACAGTCTTCCAGCGAACACTCGATATCGCATTGCATCTCGGCTCGCACGGCCGGGAGGGTCGCCGGATCGGAGCAATGCTCATCGTGGGTGACACCAACGAGGTGCTCGCCAAGTCCGAACAGATGATTCTGAACCCGTTCCAAGGCTACCCCGAGAAGAGCCGGAACATTCTGGACCAACGCATGACCGAAACCATTCGTGAGTACGCCCAATTGGACGGAGCCATCTTGATCCGCGGAAACGGCACGATTGAGTCCGCGGGCACCCGAGTACTGGCGTCGTCTCGGCATGAGATCGAATCCGGCCTCGGCGCCCGCCACGCCGCGGCTGCGGGGATCACCGATTCGACCCGTTCGATCGCCCTGACGGTCAGTTCAACCGATGGGACGGTGCGAATCTGGCGGGCAGGCAAACTCGTGGCATCGCTGGAGCCGGGCGGTCGGGGATGACGCCACGCACGTATTCCCCTCCCCCGCAGGCGGGGGAGCGGACTCGCGATATTCCCCTCCCCCACAACGTGGGGGAGGTGCCGCGAAGCGGCGGAGGGGGTCCTGCTTGAATCTGCCATTGAGCGCACCCCCTCACCCGGCTCCACCGGGAGCTACCCCGCAGGCGGGGGAGCGGACTTTCGAGTTTCCCCTCCCCCACAACGTGGGGGAGGTGCCGCGGAGCGGCGGAGGGGGATCCTGTTGAACTACAATGCCACCTATGACATACCCAACCGCAACGATCGAAACGACCCATGGCACGCTCACGCTGGAACTCTGGGACGACGTCGCCCCCAAGCATGTCGAGAACTTCCAGAAACTCGCGAAGGAAGGCTTCTACGACGGACTCGGCTTCCATCGCATCATCAAGGAGTTCGTCATCCAGGGCGGCTGCCCCACGGGCGATGGAACCGGCGGACCGGGCTGGAACGTCGATGCGGAGTTCAACGACCGTGAGCATCACGAAGGTGTGCTGTCGATGGCGCGATCGTCCGATCCCAACTCGGCCGGAAGCCAATTCTTCATCTGCCTCGGGCGCGATCATTGCCAACATCTCGACGGCAAGTACACCGCCTTTGGCAGAGTGGCCGAGGGCATCGACGCGGTACGGGCGATCGGACAGACCGAAACCGACGATGCCGACCGCCCCATCGAACCAATCGGCATGGTGAGCGTCACGGCCAAATAGGCTCTACCGCAACCGCTCCACAAGCCGCGCCCGCACCTTTCCTGCATCGGCCGCGCCGCCGCTGGCGTTCATCACGCAACCGATGATGCGGCCGGCCGCCGCGTCCTTGCCAGCAGCGAAGTCTTCTGCAGCCTGCGGGTGCTCGATAAGAGCCTGATCGATCCAGATATCGAGCGTACCGGCATCGCTGACCTGCAGCAGGTTGCGTGATTCAGCGAGCACTCGCGGATCGTCATCGCAGCCACACAGTGCCTCGAACAACTCCGCCGCGGCGCTTGATCCGATATCGCCACTTTCACGTAGCGCGATGATCCCAGCCAACTGCTCGGCCGTGATGCCAGACTCGTGAGGCTCAACCCCCCGCTCGTGGGCGATTTTCGCAGCCGCGTTGAGAATCCACTTCGCTGCTTGGCGGGCAGCGGCACCATCGTCGAGATCGGTCGCGTTGGCTGCAGCAGCAGCGCAGGCATCGAAATAGATCGCGGTTGCGGGCACTTCGGTGAGTGCGGCAGCGTCCTTGGCCGAAAGCCCCCACTGCGACTCATACCGATTCCGCCGCTGCATCGGCAGTTCGGAAAGCCGCGACCGCACTTCGTCACGCCATGCATCGTCCACTTCCAGCGGAACCAGATCCGGCTCGGGGAAGTACCGGTAGTCGTGCGCGTCCTCCTTGGACCGCTGCAGCTCGGTGATCTGCTTGACATCATCCCAACCCCGGGTCGACTTGGCGCCCGGTCCCATCTCGATGCCATCCTTGAGCCACTGCTCGGTCTGCCGCTTGACCTCGTGCTCGATCGCGCCGTGGACAGCCTTGAACGAATTCAGATTCTTGATCTCGGCGACAGGCGTCGCCACCTCACGACCGTCATCGAGTGTCAGTACCACATTGATGTTCGGCTCGAACCGCATATGACCCCGCTGCATAATGCCCTCGGTGACACTGAGTGCCCGGCATATGGCCCGCAGTTCACGACCGAAGGTCACGGCATCTTCGGCACAGGTCAAGTCGGGCTCGGTCACGATTTCGAGCAGCGGTGTACCGGTGCGGTTGTAGTCGATGATCGAGCCTGCGGCGGGCAAGCCACCGGGCAGTTCGTGTCCCGATTTTCCGGTGTCTTCTTCTAGATGCGCCCGCGTAATACGAACGGTTCCGGTCCCACCGGCGGCCAGTGGGATATCAATCGCTCCTTCGGTACACAGCGGGTGCTCGTACTGACTGATCTGATAGCCCTTGGGAAGATCGGGGTAGAAGTAGTTCTTGCGATCCCAACTGCATCGATCGGGGATTCGGCAGTTCAGCGCCATGCCGACCAGCATCGACATCTCGATGGCTTCTCGATTCATCGTCGGGAGCGCCCCGGGAAGTCCGAATGACACCGGGTCGCAGAGCGAGTTTGGCGGCGAGTCGTAATTGTCTGGATGGGCGACGTTGGGCGAGCGAGAAAACATCTTGGTGCGGGTCGCCAACTCAACATGCACTTCCATGCCCACGATGGTTCGGCTGCTGACGATCTTCGCACTCATGCCATCACGCCCCGCATCGCACACGAATATTGTCAAGCACGTTCATAAAGTTGATGTAGGCATCGTACGGACTGTCATACGGACTGAAGTACTTGTGAACATCGCCGTCCGCCCAGTACTTGGTGCACATGTAGTACAGGTGATCCGAAGTCGTCAACTTTCGCCAGTCCTCCAGAATCCACTCATCGCCAGCATCATGCTTGGCTCGAACCGGCCCCTCCAGCCGATAGAGTTCGGCCGCTGCATTCTCCTGCATCGCGTTGCCGAGCCAGGCGCTCAGGTCGCGTTCCGAATCTGCCCAGGAGATCGGTTCTGTCGCTCGATACACGCCCACCGGATCGTACTGCTCGACCACCTCGCGAACCGTCACAAAGTCATTCTGCCCCGGATTCACGTCAAAGATGGCAGCCGGAAGTGCCTCGAGGAAACCGAAGATGCCGCTGTCGGCCCATTGATGCTCGCCGAAGGTCTCGTAGTCCATGAAGAGGTTGCAAAGATAGCCGTCGCCGTTGATCTGGTTCACCCACCCGGCAAACCTGTTGACATCGAGCGGCCACTCGGACCAGTTGCGATCCGAGAAGCGGAATGCAATATCATCGCTGAGTCGGTGGTTCTTGAGCAGCAGCCGCAGTGGGGCTGACGGCAGGTGCTCGCCGCTCCCCTCGGGTGCATAGACCCAGGACGGCGAACGTTCGCCAAGGATGCGATCCACGCCCTCACAAGCCATGCCTTTGAACCGATCCATTTCTACGACAGATTGGGCGATACGGTCCGAGTAAATCAACTCGGTGTTCCGAAAGACGATCGGTTCAATGTCGAATAGATCTCGCATGAGCGTGACGTGCGTGTCCACCTGCGCCTTGAACTCCGCTGGCGCATAGAGCCCGCTCAGTGAATGATGGCTGGTCTCGGCAAGGAAGTCCGCGCAGCCTGTGGCCGCGCACTGCTGAAGGAGATCGATGACATCGGGTGCCCACGCCCGCATCTGCTCGATGGCTGTCCCGGTGATCGAGAAACTCACCTTGAAGCGACCATCATTCTTTCGAATCTGGTCGAGCAGCAATGTCGTCGTCGGTCGATAACACTTATCCGCCACCTTCTCCATGATCGACTGGTTTGATTCGCTGTCGAAGTAAAACGGGTCGGTCTGAAACACCGAATACCGCCGCAGACGATACGGCTGGTGAATCTGAAAGTAGAAGCAAATAGATGTCATGGGGAGGTAGGGTAGTGGAGCAAATGGAGTCGGGTACCGGGATTTGACCCCTTGGAAACCAAAGGTGATTGCAGGGATGGACATTCAAGGGCTTGGTCCCGATGCCCGACCCCTTACCATGCTGCATATGGACACTCAGACGCTTGCCGACCGAATTGCCGAGACCTCAATCCTTCGGGGGAATTTCACGCTTCGCAGTGGGCGAACGAGTTCGTGGTACATCGACAAGTATCGATTCTCGACACAGCCGGACATTCTGCGGGACCTCGGCGAGATGTTTGCAGATCGCATCCCGGACGGAACCACCCTGCTTGCTGGTGCCGAACTCGGTGGTATTCCACTTGTGACAACCGCCTCCATGGCCTCCGGGCTGCCGTGTCTCTTCATTCGTAACCAGAAGAAGGACTACGGCACGGCCCAGCGATTCGAGGGCGAGGTTGGTCCGGACGACCGCGTCGTCATCGTAGAGGACGTCGCGACCACGGGCGGTCAGATACTCGAGGCCGCCGGGGAGATTGTCGCGGCCGGGGCCTCGATTACCGCGATCATTGCTGTCGTAGACAGGCTCCAAGGCGCTCGCGAGCGAATCGAAGAGGCTGGTTATGCCTTCGACTCACTCTTCAGCGTTCGAGATCTCGGGATCGATCCGGCGGAGGATTGAAGGCGGCGGCTGAGCCACCGAAAGGCCACGAATCCCAGCGGGAGCATGACCAACAGCGTCGCGATCCGCACGAGCAGATCCGCCATCACCCCGACCACGAGTGCATCGGGAAGGTATGAGATTCGCTGCTCAGTCATCCATCCGATCGACCACTCCCGCAACCCCGGTCCACCACCCACGAACGGCACGCTTGAAGCCACTTCGCTCGTACCTGACATTGCACCGGCTTCTGAAGTATTCAGATCCACACCGAGCAACGCAAACGCTGCTACGTACCGGGCTGCGATGAGCAGCAAATCGACCCATTTGACAATCACCGCCCACCCCGCCAACCGAAGTGTCGGCCAGCTTGTCATGATCAACAGACCAAGCAGGATGGCAAGCCACGCCCCCACCGCTGCGGCTGGCCATAGCCACACCGCCACGAGCAACACACCGCCCATGAACAGCCCAATCAGGCGAATGGCAACCACCGCCAGTCCCGCCTGCATTGGCCGAATGCCGTGAACCACCTTGTGGTATCCAATTCGCCCGATGGCACCCGGCCACATCGGGAGCATGTTCAGCAGTGTCGCGAGACTGACAAGCGCCGACATCTCGCCCATGCCGACCGATACACCGCTGGTTCGCCGAAGCATGAGCGACTGCGCAGCAGCCGACACAGGGATGAGCAGCAGCGTGAGAAGCAGCAGCACCGCGATGGTGGCTGGCTCTGGTCGCTCCAAGGCGTTCCACGCTCGCTGCGCGTCCTGTGCTTGGGAAACCACCAGCCAAATGGCCGCGCCGAGGAGCACAATCCCCATGATCGCCCCGGCAAGCTGCCAGCGATGCCACCGCTGGCCCGTTCGAGCAACCTCACCGCCGAACTGCTCAGGGCTCGCCGATGGCATCGATATCGGTTCCGAATTTCTGCTCGGCCTGCAACTGCAGGGTCGCCTCGATCCATTCGGCCAGCACCCGTACCAGCCGCTCGCTTGAGCGGAGCCCCGAGGCCACGGCAGGATCGCCAAGCGCCCGGGCTGGATCATTGAACTCGCCGACCACCCGCATGAGCGCTATCCGATTGACCAGTGGTTCGGTGCTCGATTCGACAAGCGACCACAGCGATACAAGTCGATCCACCCGTGGCAGCACCGATACAAGCCATGCCTGGGAGAGTGGACCAAGGCGAGGCCAGACTTCGCAAAGCGTCGCGGCAATCTCGTTGGCCTGCTGAGCGGTGATGTGGCTGCCGCCCTCAAGGGCATCCTGCCGACTCACGACATGGGCCAGCAACGCCATATCCACCGCATCTCTGCTTCTACTGCTTTCTCGAAATCGCTTGAGTGTGGCGTCAATCCATGCATCCGACACGCGTTGTCCGTCTACCCGGATCTCGCCGGTGGCATATTCGCCGCCAAGCGGGCCGGGTATGGAACTTGGTGCCATGGATGTCCGCGCCGTCGCCACTCGAACATTCAGTACCACTTCGACATCAATCACCGCCCCATGCAATGGCAGGCTATCCAATACCGTACCTACCCATGTACTGCGGAGATCCATCGACAGATCCAGTTGATCATGCGGTGGAATCTGCAAGCCACGACCGATGTCAATCAGCACTGGTGCGCCGGGTTGCACGTCGCGGTAAGGCACATTAACAGCGGGTTGAATGAGCAGCAGGTCACGAATCGGCCCCCGCGGACCGATAGTGAGTGGCTCAGCGGTGTGATTGACGATCTGGAAGTCAATCATCACCGGATCAAACACGGGCACGACTCTCGAGCGGGGTGTCGCCCGTATGGACGTTGCAAGGCTTGGCTCGTCGGGAAATCGATCGAACACGTTCGGCAGCGTGTTGATGATCTGCGACATCGACACGGCCGTCTCTTCCATCGGGAGTTCGTCGACGCCGATCAACTGGCCGAGTTTGTGAGCGGCCAGGATGCCCATGAGGCTGCTGGGCGATCGTCGCCACAACGCCAACAACTCGCCTGCAGCACCACGCTGATTGCCCTGTGACTCGAGCAGTTGAGCGAGCTTGAGCCGAGCAAGATTGGAGTCTTCGCCCAACTCCCGCAGTCTGGACAGGCGGTCTTCGAGGTTCATGTCCGGACTCGTGAGCACGTCGAACACCATCTGATCCGACTCATCGAGCGGGTGTATCGCGGCGATACGATAGGCGGTGTCCTCGATGGAGCCCGGCGCAGCATCCAGTGCCAGTAGCAACCACAAGAGCCGCTTCAGATTCGCCGCACGAGCTGGTAACGGAACCTGATCGGTCTCACGGAGTTGGTCCAAGTGATCAAATGAGCGAATCGCCTCGCCGATCGCGTCTGACAGAACCATGGGATCGTCGGTATCGGCCGCCATCATCGCCCGCAGCGCCGCCAGTTTGGGCGGCGCTGGTGCGGTCAACTGGGCGACCTCGATCGCGGAAGTCCGATCGTCGGGCTGCCCGGCCGTGATACGCTGAAAGATCTGATTCAGCAACATCTGCCGCTCATCAAGCAGCATTGCAGCCTTCTCTATCTCACTCGCCCCCCACCACGCCATCACCAAGTCCGCATCAAGATCCGAGCCAGCATCGCGACCGGCAGCCTTCTCGATGTTCCTCGCCAGCAGCAGCATGCGGGCTGCTGAGCGATAGGCGCCGTACTCAAGCAGATACAACCCGAGTTCCGCAGCCATAGCCGAGTCAGTCGGGTTCGCTCTGTACAAGCCAAGAAGCGTCGTAGTCCACGCTGCGGGATCTTCTTGCTCAAGGTGTTGACGCGTACCCGCCTTTACGCTGATCGCCTCAAGGTTGGCGGGATCCCAGACAAGGGCTCGATCAAGCAGGGTGTTGAACTGGTCGAGGTTGCCCGCCCGGCGATACAGAAGGGCCAGTCGCATCGCCAGCCGTGAGGCGACCTCTGGACCGATGGCGGCACGATGTTCGTCGTTGAGATACCTACCGATCAACTCGGACTTGGCTTCGAGTGTGGGGGCCTTGTCGATGGCGAGCCAGAGTCGCTTCAGCCGAGCCGAAGTATCGCGGGGTGACGTTTTTACGATGGCCTGAAGGGCCCGCTCGACAAGATCGTACCGCTCGGTCAGAATCGCAGCATCAAGCAGCAACCTCCACGACTCCTCTGCCTCAGGGTTCAGGGTTGTGGCATCTATCAAGAAGGATGTGCCCGCCGAGAGCCCCTGCACCGACAGTGGTTCGGTCCCAAGCACCTCCCTTGCATAACGGGTCAGGGTGGTGGAAAGCCGGGCCCGCATTGGGCGGTTGACGGCATCTGGAGCCGCCGAGCCGCTGGAGGGCTCAGCGGCAAGGACACCAGTGGCCAGAGTAAGCAGAATGGCAAGGTGAATGGATCGAATCATGGTCTGGCAGATCGGTGTCACGCCTTTGAGAGAGCCCTTTCCGACCCTTCGGCAAGCGGGCCCCCACACTGAAGAATATGCGGCACGGAGGATCCTGCGAGGGATGATGGTATGCGGGGGGGATGTCCATCGCCACTGTGCGGCAGCGAACCTCTCGGCGGCGGAGGATCTCCATTGACAGCCCGGAAGAGTGGGTGCTACCGTCGCGGATCCGCCCCCCCATGGCAGCGGGCCGTATCCTGCGTGTTTGACCATCATCCGGCCCTCAAGGGAACCACCCCACATGCAGCCATCCCGTGTCCTGCTCCCTCGCATCCTCGGCCAAGTCGCGGCCACACTGCTCGCAACAACCGTAGTCTTCGCCGGCGATGTCGCCGCGCCCACGAGCCTTGCAAGCATCGCCAAGAAGGATGACATCACTCCTGCGGACACAGACTCCATGGCCGCCTTCATAGATCTTCACGTATCGCGGTTGGAGAGTGGTGATGCCGCCGAACGCCCGAAGGCTCGGCAGGCACTGCTCGCCAGCGTGTATGGCATTTCGAGTCGCCGAGCCACGCCGCTTTTTCGGGAACTCTACGCGGAGCAACTGATTCCCAAACTCAAGACCATCATGGTGGAATCGGGCACGCCACAGCGGATCGCAGCGGCTCAGATCGCCGGCGGACTTGGAACCGACTCGGCGGTGAGTCTGTTGATGCGACACATCACGCCACACGAGCAGCCAGATGACGCTGTGCGAGTCTGGACCGCTGCAAGCCTTCGGCCGTTGATCGTCCAGATAAACGTCACGCCGAGTCGGCTCAATCGCTCCATCGGAACCATCGGCCGGGCGGCACTGGTCGAACCGGACTGGCCTGTGTTGCGACAACAACTCGAAACACTCGCCGCGGCAACGAGCAATCAGCGGGGTGAAGAGGGAGGGCAAGCGAACCTGATGGCCCTCGCCCGCGAGCAGCAAACTGCTGTCCTGACGCGTCTGATTGAACGGCTGAAGGACGGAGAATTGGACATGCTGCTGGTCATCGAACCGCACATGCGCCGCATACAGCAGCAGTTTCTGGATCAGAACGATGTAGACACGCTACGCGGCCAGGCCCGCGAAACGGTTCCGGCAGTAAGCGGCCTCTATGAGGCCATTCTGGCCAACTGGGATGCCATCCAAGAGGACCAACGCCGTGCCCACATTGCCGGGCGGGCGCTCCAGAAGGCAGAGGTCATGATCGTTCTCATGGACAACTACCTCACCAACCAGTCCAGCTCCACGGCACCCGAGTATGAAGATGCGATCGTCAGCAACAACCGAGCACCGATCGAAGCGGGCAAAACCAGATGGGGCACACTTGGTGACGGCCCCGCCTACCAATAGGGCGTATTTAGTATCTGTACTCCTGTCTCCATTGGAGGGAGATTCGCGGCAGCCGTGAAGAAAGTCAATCTTGCTGCTGAGAACCAGATCTTGATGCATGACAGCGTCATCGCTACCTGCATCACGTGACTCCGTCCACCCGGCGTGAGGAGAAACGGGGAAGCCCCTGATAGCCTTTCCTGCGATGGCTCGACTTCTCATCCCACCCCTTCTGCTGCTGGTGGTTCTGCTCGGACTACTGTCGGTGGACCAACATGAGCGCGAGGCTGATCTGGTTCTCGCAAGTGACAACGAGATCTTTACGCTCGACCCGCAGCGGATGAGCTGGCTCGGCGACATGCGGATAGGCTACGCGCTGTTTGAGGGGATCGTCCGGTGGAACCCCGAGGACTTCTCCCCGCAACCCGCCGTCGCGAAATCGTGGACTACCTCGGATGACCGACTCGTATGGACCTTTCACCTCGATGAAGACGCCAGGTGGTCCAATGGCGCGGCGGTTACCGCCCATGACTTCGTATGGTCCTGGCAACGACTGTTGTTGCCGGATACCGCAGCCGATTACTCCAACCTTCTTTTCATAGTCGAGGGCGCTGAGGACTTCTGGAACTGGCGGGGTGAGGCGCTGGCCAACTTCACGCCCGGTCCCGGCGCTGCTGAGAGGCTCGTGGACGAGACCGAACGACGTTTCGGCGATACCGTCGGCATTGCCGCCTTGAACGATCACACGCTTGAGATCCGCTTGGCCCACCCGGTCCCCTACCTGCTCGACCTGCTCGCCTTCGCGCCACTCATGCCCGTCTATCGGCCTGCCGTCGAGGGGTGGCCGGTACCACTGGTGGCGTGGCTTGAAACCACACCGCCACCATGGTCCGATCGACGGTTCGTCTCACTCGTCCCCGAGACGGGCAGGATCCAGCCGGATCACCGCTGGGCACGACCAGGCACGCTTGTGAGCAACGGACCCTATGTACTTGACCAGTGGCGGTATCACAGAGATCTGAGGTTGATTCCGAATCCCCATGCGCACACTCCGGGCCACATTGACAGCGTGTTGGTGCGGTCCTTTCCCGATCCCAACACCGCCCTGCTCGCATTTCGCAGCGGAGAGGTGGACTGGCTGACCGGTGTCTCGGCCGATGTGCGGCAAGACCTGTTGGAGACCAAAGCCGCCGAACCGGGGAATGACGACATTCTGGTTCGTTCCATCCACGCTGTTCCAGCATTTGGAACCGAGTTCTTCAGTTTCAATTGCGGCGACACACTCGCAAGCGGAGCAGCCAACCCATTTGGCGATGCCCGGGTCCGCCGCGCCTTTGCGCAAGCCACCGATAAGCAGATGATTGTGGATCATGTGACCGGTCTTCGCGAGCCGATCAGCGGTTCGTTCACGCCAAAGCGATCTGTTGCTGGCTACGAACCACCGGAAGGCTTGAGTTTCAACCCGGATCGTGCCTTGCGGGAACTCTCTGATGCCGGTTGGCAGAAAAACACCAATGGTCAACTTGTAAACACCTCTGGTGAACCATTCCCGAGTGTCGATCTGAAATACACCACATCCTCGCCCCGAAACCGCCGCATCGCGACAGCGCTTCGAAGTCAGTGGCAGGATCGGCTCGGCGTTGATGTCACACTCAGTGGTCAAGACAGCAAGTCGTTCGGCGCCGATCTGCGAGCCGGCGATTTCATGGTGGCCAGAGGACGCTGGTACGGAGACTGGGGTGACCCGACAACTTTTCTCGAACTCTTTCGCAGCACCAACGGCAACAATGATCGTCGCTTCAAGAATGCCGACATCGACAGTCGGCTCGATGCAGCCGCAGCGGAAACCGATCCGGTTGCGCGAATGGCGATGCTCGCCGACATCGAACGCGAACTCTTTGAAGTCCACATGCCGCTGCTGCCGATCTGCCAGTTGGTGGAAGTCACCATGCACGATCCGAACGAACTCGGCGGTATGACGACCCACCCTCGGCTCATTCAATACATCGGTGATATTCACAGACAATCCGGGGCAAAGCCATGAGTCCGATGAAACGCATGATCCTCTCGCGTGTGGCGCAGATACCGGTCATCCTGCTCGCGGTGTACACGCTGACTTTCATGCTCGCGTGGCTCATCCCGGGCAACCCGCTGGAGAAGGATGAGGGCCGCCGCCCTCCTGCCGCCATTGTCGAAGCCATGCAGACCCAGTGGAACCTCGATGATCCTTGGACCTTCTATTGGTCCTATCTCGGTGACATCACCGGCGTGAATTGGCTGCTGGGCGAGCAGACCGGCCCGGTCATCGATTTTGGTCCGAGTCTGCGGCATGAAAACTGGTCGGTGGGTGAGATCATCACCGGGCAGTTGCCGGTATCGGTGATGGTCGGCATCTCGGCCATCTTGTTGGCGCTCTTCATCGGCGTCGGTGCCGGCACACTGGGAGGGCTGCGACCGGGAG
>JASMMN010000206.1 GCA_030748155.1 Phycisphaerales bacterium | reverse complement strand
GAACCAACGACCTAGGGCTTATGAATCCCTCGCTCTAACCAACTGAGCTATATCGCCGAAGGACGGGCAGTGTAGGGACCGAACAAGGTTCAAACAAGCGGCACCTAGGCATCCTGCCGTTCGACGCGAACGACGTTTCATCGCTTCATGTGTGTATGTGTGGGTGGTGGTGGTGTGGGGGTGTGGGGGTGGGGGGAGACTAGCGACGGGCGGTGCTGATCGAAGCCGGAACCGCCGCAGCAGGATCTCCGTCATCCTCGGCCTGCTCCTCTGGAAGCCACCGTTCGGAGATCTCCGTGCGGCCGAGGTCCGGGCTGGCTCGGCGCACGGCAGCGGCGAGCAGGCCCATGAACATGGGCTGTGGATGCAGGGGTCGGCTGGTCAGTTCGGGGTGGAACTGACCGCCGATGAAGTAGGGATGCACATCACGAGGAAGTTCCATCACCTGCATGATCGGATGCTTCGGATGGCGGCCGGAGAAGATGAGCCCGGCTGCCTTGAGTTGATCGACGTGTCCCGGGTCGACTTCGTAGCGGTGACGGAACCGCTCACGGATGTTGGGCGCGTCGAAAAGGAAGGAGGCAAGCGTATCGGGCGTGAGTTCGACATCCTGACCGCCCAGCCGCATCGTGCCGCCGAGGCCCTCGATGGCCTTCTGTTCGGGCAACTCTGAGATTACCGCCTCCTGTTCGCCTGGGCGGAATTCCGTCGAGTGGGCCCCGAGAACGCCCGCGACATGGCGTGCGTATTCGATGACGGCGACTTGGAAACCGAGGCAGATACCGAGAAAGGGGATCTTCTGCTCGCGGATCCACTTCACGCTGGCAATCTTGCCCTCGACGCCCCGCTCGCCGAAGCCTCCCGGAACGATCACAGCGTGCAGATCGTGCGGCGAGAGTTCATCTGCGACGTTGTCCGTGGTGAAACTGGAGACATCGATCCACCGCACATCGGGCTTGATCGACAGGTGGGTGCAGGCGTGCTCGATGGCCTTGTCGATCGATGCGTAGGCGTCACGCAGCGCGGTGTACTTGCCGAGGATGCCGAGCGAAACGGTATGCCGGCGGGATCCACCGATGCCCATGGCGTACTTCCGCCAAGCATCTCTGGCGTGATCTTCTTCGAGTGGTTTCACCAGATGGTGCCGATTCAGAATAGTGAGGACCTCTCGATCAAGACTCTCGGCCCGCATGGCCTCGGGAATGGAGTAGATGGATTCGCGGTCATGCATCGAGAACACCCGTGGCAGCGGCACGTTCGAGAACATGGCGATCTTTTGGCGTACTGTTTCGGTGACGGCATGTTCTGCCCGACAGGCGATGATCTGAGGTTGAATCCCCGATTCCATGAGCCGCTTGATGCCGAGCTGCGCGGCTTTGGACTTCTGTTCGCCAAGCGCGGGCGGCTCGAGTACATAGGTGAGCGCGACGAAGCAGAAGTTCTCACCTCCCTCTTCGAACGCCAATTCCCGGAGGGCTTCGATGTAGAAGCCGTTCTCGTAGTCGCCCACCGTTCCTCCGACCTCGATGAAGACGACATCGACCGGACTGCCATCCCCGTTTCCGGTCATGGCCAATTCACGGAGCCGGCGCTTTACTTCGCCGGTGACATGGGGAATCATCTGGACATCCCGGCCGAGGTAGCCGCCGCGACGTTCTCGCTCCAGGATTTCAGAGTAGATCTGCCCGGCAGTCGTGAAATTCAGTCGGGTCAGGTTCTGATCGAGCAGACGTTCATACGTTCCGAGGTCCATGTCACACTCGGTGCCGTCGTCGAGGACGAACACTTCGCCGTGCCGGTATGGGTTGAGCGTGCCGGAGTCCACATTGAGATACCCCTCCAACTTGATCGGCGCCACACTCAGACCTTTGTCCTTGATGAGTTTCGCCAGTGAAGCGCTAAAAATGCCCTTGCCGAGCCCGGACATCACCGATCCCATTACAACAACGAACGCGGTTCGTCCCGGCTGATACCCCTTTGGAATGGGCGAGAAGAACTCGGTCGAATCGGTGGTTTTTCCGAACTGACCAAGAAACCCCCCGTCGGTCGGTTTCAGATCCTGAGTCGAAGATTGAGTGGAATCGGACGTGTCGTGGTGGGGCATGGTTGATCCTACCACGTTGACGACTTCGTCGCCGACGTTTCCCCCAGCGAGGAAGAACAACGGTGCAGGCGTTGTGTTTCCTTTCACCTCCCCTTCGACAGGATCTCCCCCGTGGGGGAAGGGAACAGGGCATTGCTTTCTCCCGTTTCTCAAGAGAATCAGGGAGGTTCAGCTTGCCTGCCGGGCCCTCCATCGAGTGACAAACGCCTGATATTGCTCGGGTGTATCGATGCCGGGGTGCCCTGCGTCCACCCGAGCCACTGCGATGCGGTAGCCGTGTTCGAGCAGACGGAGTTGTTCGAGCCGTTCGGTCGTCTCCAGCGGTGTCGGGGCGAGCGTCGCATAAGCGGCCAGCACGGTTGGGCGATAGGCGTAAATGCCGATGTGACGGAGGCATCGTGTGCGCTCGCCATCGCGATTCGTGGGGATCAGGCTGCGGCTGAAGTAGAGGGCCCGACCATCGAGGCCCGTGACGACCTTGACGAGATTCTGGTCCGCCGGATCATCGTCATCTCGCAGCGGTGCTGCGGCGGTCGCTACGTCTGCGTTCCTGTCGGCGATCAGGGCTGCGATGGTCGCATCAATGGTGCCAGGCTCGATCTCGGGTTCGTCGCCCTGAACATTCAGGATGACATCTCCATGCAGTCCGGTGGCCGCCTCCGAGACCCGGCAGGAACCATTGGGATGCCCTTGGCTGGTGGTGATATGCTCGATCCCTGCAGACTCGCAGGCTTGGGCAATCTCGGTGTTCTCCGAGGCGATCATCACCCGGCTGACAGCGTTGCTCCGCTGGACCGCGTCGGCCACATGCAGTACCAAGGCCCTGCCGGTCTCGGCGGCCAAGGCCTTGCCGGGGAACCGAGTCGAGCCCATGTGAGTGGGAATGATCGCGATGACTTCGGGGCGTGTGTCGCTCATGCGAGTGAACGAACAAGCGTGTCGATTGCGCGTCGTCGCTCGCGGATGTCGCGGTATGTGATGTCCTGTCGTGCGATGCCCGAACAGATCTCCAATGCTTCCCTTGCGAATTCTTCGGACTGTTCCCTTTCGGCCAGTTGACTCAGCGAGACCATCAGGTCGTACCGAACCTCCAATTCCCGCTCCGCCTCGGTGGCGTCGATTTTGGTGAGCACATCCTTGAATTCCGCGATGGCCTCTGCGTACCACCCTTCAGCGGCGAAGCATCGGCCGAGCATGTGCCCCGCAGAAGCACGTAGCCTCGGCTCATCCTTGGCCTTCTGGAAACAGCCCATGGCGGTCTCGATGTCGTTCTGTCGAAGGGCGACTTCGCCGAGGTGAAAGCGCACGATCCGATCGGTCGGATATCGCTCGGCCCGTTCGGTGTATTCCTTGACTTCGAAGGCGAGCAATTCTCGTTCCAATGCCTCGCGTCTGCTCTGAACGTCAGGATCCGGAGTGTCCGCAGTTGCGAGTTGCTGGTCCACACTGCGAATGCGATCTTTGAAGCGTTGGATGCGAATATCGCCAGCCGCCATACGGAATCGGTATTCGCCGGTGCTCTTGAACCCTCGCAACAACACCTCTTCGGCCTTCTTCAATGCGGTGATCGAACCCTCCCGTCGCAGCAGGGTGGCGTACCGATGCACGTTCTCGGCGACATCGGGTGCATCCTTGAATCTCTCTTTGGCTCGTTCCAGAGTGCGATCCGATCCGCCTCCGGCGCCGGCGATGGACTCTTCTTCCTCAAATTCTCGTTGCTTGTCCATGTCCTTGACAAACTCGCGGAACCCACCTTCTTTGCCGGCTGCCTCCTCGTAGCCGCCTTCGCTCATGGCCCGTTGGGCGGAGAGGTCTTTGATTTCATATTCCAGATCGCCATCGGTCGGATCGAGTTGCATGGCCAGTTGCCCAGCGGTCAGAGCGTGGTCCCATGCCTCGGCTTCTCTGCAGAGATCCTTGATGGTCACATACTGCTGTTTGGTCGGCTTCTTGCTGCGGCTGGTGATGCCCAGCACGGTTGGGGCGAAGAAGTTCGCGGTTGCGGATTGCTCCGCCGCAATCATGGCTTCGAGAGATTTGATCGCGGCGGCCGCATTGACAAGTTCGGTCATCCACATCAGCAGCGAAACGGCCATCTTGTCGATGGGGTTGTCGCCCCCGACTGGTTTGGCGTTCTTGCTTGAGATTCTCTTGCCACCATCTCTGGCATGTTGTTTGGCGATTTCGAGGATCTCGTGGAGTACGCCCTCGTTGGCGGGGTCAAATTTGATACCGCTCGTGTAGTAGACCAGTGCCGTCTCGGTATTGGAGGCCGCCGCCATCGCGCGAGCATGGTTGAACCACTTTGTGGCCTGTTCCGGCTGCGCTGTGAACGCGACCTCTTCAGCCTCCGGGGCTTCGTCTGGCTCGTTCGCTTTCTTTCGTCCAAACAATGCCACGATCCACTGGTCTCCAACGTGTGCGATCCCCGAGTTGCCCTGCACGAACAGGGTACGGTACGTCATGCCCCTCGGGGCGGTCAATTCTTGGTCGGTTCCTCTACCATGCACCTGTGGCCATCGATCCTGACTCGCTGAGCATCCTCCTCCATCCCTCCAAGATCCTGCGGGAGCGAGCCCGGAATGTGCCCGACGTGGATGAGCAGGTCCGGGCTGTTGCCAGCCGCATGATTGAGTTGATGCAGGAGCATGAGGGCATCGGCCTTGCAGCGCCGCAGGTGGGCGTTGCCTGGCGGCTGTTCGTGACCCGACATGCGGATGACCGTGATCGTCCGGGCGGCCTGGTCTACATCAATCCGACAATCGAGGTGCTTGACGGCACACGTGCAGAGGATCAAGAGGGCTGCCTCAGCCTTCCGGGTGTCGATGTGCTCATTCGGCGACCGATCTCTGTCCGCCTGCGGGCGACGTCACTCGACGGTGAGGAGGTTGTTGAAGAGTGTGATGAGCATTTTGCTCGTGTCTGGCAGCACGAAGTGGACCATCTTGACGGCGTACTGATCATCGATCGCATGAACACCATGGAGCGACTTCGCAACCGCAAGGCGATCCGGGATCTGGAGCGGGCCTGAGAGCGATGCGACTGCTTTTCTTCGGATCCGGCTCCTTTGGCTTGTCAACGCTTCGATTCCTCAGCGGTCAACACGATGTGCTGGCTGTTGTCTCCCAGCCAGACCGACCTGCGGGGCGACGCCATCGGCTTACACCCACACCGATTGCCGATTACGCCGCGGAGGCAGGATTGCCACTGCTTCGGTTTGAGGACGTCAATGCCGATGATGCCGCAACTGAGTTGCGAGCATTTGACATCGATGCGTGGATCGTGATTGCCTTCGGGCAGAAACTCTCACGACCCCTTCTGCAGAACCGGTTCGCGATCAACCTGCACGCGTCGCTGTTGCCGCGATGGCGAGGCGCTGCGCCGATTCACCATGCGGTGCTTTCAGGCGATACCAAGACCGGAGTCAGTGTCATCACGTTGGCCGATCGGATGGACGCAGGCGACGTGCTCGCGACCGAATCGCTTCCGATCGCAGCCGCCGACACGACCGGCTTGCTGCACGACCGGCTCGCCGAACTCGGACCTGCCATCGTAGAACAGGTACTTCGGGCGCATGCCAAGGGAGTGTTGGTCCCCTTGCCTCAGGATGAGGCTTTGGCAACGGCTGCCCCGAAGTTGACGCGTGCGCAGGCCCGAATCGACCGGACCATGCCCGCGGAAGTCGTGCGGGGCACCATCAATGGCTGCGCCCCGTGGCCAGGGGTGAGCGTCCGAATCCATGATCATCAACTCCGTCTCCTTCAGGCTGCTCCCAGCAGCGAAGAGCAGGCCGTCGGCGTCATCAGCAGCAAGGGAGTGCTCGGGTGTCAAGGCGGTGCGGTCGCCATTCTGGAGGTTCAACCTCAAGGTGGACGGGTGATGCCATTCGAGGCCTGGGCTCGCGGGCGGCGGATGGAGTGGCCGGCAACCGTGCAGGGCGGGGGTGCGACGTGAAGTTTCCGCTGACGCTCTGGGAGGTCTTTCGGGTGAAACCTCAGTCCGCGCCGCCGCGCCGGGACGCAAAGAAGCAGACTGCTCGGCAGGATCGATACGACTTGCTTGTCGAGGACATGAAACGCACATGGTCCATTCGTGTTCGCAAGTGGCGGAGCCACACCAGCGGCTGCGCATGGGAACTGCGGGGGCGCGATGGGAGCGTGGCCCGCATGATCGAGGCCCCGTATCCGAGAGGACCGATGTCCTGTGTTGTGTTTCTGCATGAGGTCGGTCATCACGCGACGGGCTTCAACCGGGGTGGCCCGCGATGCATGGAGGAGCACCGCGCCTGGGAATGGGCGCTTCGGGAAATGGCGGCTCGTGGATTCAACGTGACCGAACGAGTTCGCAAACGCCGGGACGAAGCGATGCGGTACGCGATACGGAAGGCGGTACGCCGCGGCCTCAAGCGAGTGCCGCAGGAGTTGGTTCGGTGGCTCCCCGATGGTGTCCACGCGGCTGAGGCTTCATGAATACCGAGTCGCTCGCCTACGACTTGCCGCCGGAGTTGATTGCGACGCGGCCGGTGGAGCCTCGCGATCGTGCGAGACTTCTACTTGTTCACTGCCATCGTGGTGTGTTTGAGCATGCTTCGATTCTCGATCTTCCCGATCTTCTGGAGCCTTCCGATCTGCTGATTCGAAACGACACCGCCGTGCTCGCGGCGCGACTGGTCGGGACTCGCGCCATCTCGGGGGATCGTGGTGGCGGTCAGGTGGAGGGGCTGTTTCTCAAGGCGGATCCTGACGGAACATGGACTGTCGTCCTGGCTGCCTCGGGCAGGTTGAGTGAGGGAGAAGTGATCGATCTGGCAGGCCCGGATGGTCGCCACGCCTCACTGCGTTTGCTCGAGAAGTGTGGCCGATATTGGCGGGCGATGCCCGATCCGGCCGGCAACGCATCGGAACTCCTGGACTCGCTCGGACGCACGCCGCTTCCCCCGTACATCCTCAAGGCGAGGCGAAACCGGGAAGAGTTCATCGACGACGCGTCGGATCGCCAGTGGTATCGCACGCTGTTTGCTCGCAGCGACCGCGCTGGTTCGGTTGCGGCACCGACCGCTGGTCTGCACCTGACCGACGAACTTCTGGACCGGATTGGGCGGCGAGGTGTGCAGCAGGCCGCCGTCACGCTTCATGTGGGCGAAGGCACCTTTCGGCCGGTCACCACCGCGCGGTTTGAGGACCACCGGATGCACACTGAGTCGTGGTTGGTGGAGCCCGATGCCCTTGCGGCCATCCGCAGTGGACCGGGCCCTGGTGGTCGCCTGATCGCAGTCGGCACGACTACGACGCGGCTGCTCGAATCGCTTCCGGAGTACCTGCCCGAAGGTCCGCTCTGTGGCAGTACCGATCTGCTGATTGCGCCTGGATACGCTTTTCGCCAAGTCGAGGGTCTTCTGACCAACTTTCACCTGCCCCGCTCGACCCTGCTGGCACTTGTAGCGGCCATGACCGGACTGGATCTCATGCATGAGGCCTATCGGGTGGCCGTGGCCGAGCGGTATCGGTTCTACAGTTACGGTGATGCGATGCTGGTACTGCCGTGAAGGGCGTCAAGTGAGTAGGGTGCGGTGGTGAGCGATCAGTTGATTGGATCGGTGTTGTCCGGACTCGACGTGCGGCCGCTGCGAGGCGCTGAGCGGTGTCGCTCAGGGCGTTTGGTCGAGGACAGCCGGGTTGTCGAACCCGGCGATGTGTTCCTTGCGCGGGGGGGAGCACGCCCGGACAGCAGGACGTACATCACGCAGGCAGAGGAGCGGGGGGCCGTCGCCATATTGAGCGACGCCGCCGGTTGCGAGGCCGCCACGATTCCGGCGCTGCAGAGCGAGCGGCCCGAGTGGGATGGGGCCATCATGGCGCAGCGGCTGGCAGGCTCACCTTCCGAGCGTCTTGCGCTCGTGGGCGTGACGGGCACGAACGGCAAGACCACCGTCAGCACGCTGCTTGCCCATGTACTTCGAGGCGAGGGACCGTGCGGCCTGCTTGGTGGTGTCTGTATTGAGGACGGGCTCAACAGCCGACCCGCCACGTTGACAACACCGATGGCCGCTGATGTCGCGGCGTGGCTGGCAAGTGCGGTGGATCATGGATGCACGCGGGCCGTCATGGAGGTCAGCAGCCACGCCCTTGATCAGGGCCGCATTGCCGGTGTCCGGTTCGCTGCAGGCGTCTTTACGAATCTCAGCGGAGATCACTTGGACTACCACGGAACCATGGAGGCGTACGCGGCGTGCAAGCGGCAACTCCTCGCGGACCTTCCAAGTACGGGCTTTGCTGTCATCAATGCGGATGATCCGGCGAGCCGGAGCATGGCGGCTGGCATCTCGGCCGAGGTCTTCCGGTGTACGCTCGGCGGCGATGGCGATGTGCGTGGCGAGATCACCCATTCCGACATCGACGGAATCGCCATGCATCTGGAATCACCGTGGGGTCGTGGCTTGCTGACGTTGTCGATTCCGGGCGTCCACAATGCAATGAACGCCGTGCAGGTATTGACCGCAGCCTGCGCTATGGGAGCCAACTTCGAATTGGTCGTCAATCGCATTGCAAGCGCCACCGCTCCACCCGGCCGGCTCGAGCAGGTATGCGATCGTCCGCGAGTGTTCGTCGATTTTGCCCACACCGATGCCGCGCTCGAAGCAGTCCTCCATTCGCTCCAGGGGATCAAGCCGGAGGGTGGTCGAGTTCTGTTGGTCATCGGGTGCGGAGGCGATCGTGATCGAACAAAGCGCCCGAGGATGGCGGCTATCGCTTGCAGTGGCGCAGAGCGGATATGGCTGACCTCGGACAACCCCCGCAGCGAAGACCCGAATCGAATACTGGAGGACATGAAGGCAGGTGTGCCAGCGGATGCCGCCTCCAGAGTGGAGATCGTGCCTGACCGACGGGAGGCCATTGCGGAAGCGATTCTCGAGGCCGCTTTGGAAGACATCGTGCTTGTCGCGGGCAAGGGTCACGAGCGGGTGCAACTTGTCGGATCACAGGCAATTCCCTTCGATGATCGACTTGTCGTGATGGAAGCGGTGGAGGCGAGGGGGGGTCGCTTGTGAGCATGGCAACGCTGGGTGAACTGGCGGCGATGGCCGTGGGGCATGTCGATGAGAGTTCGGTGGCGATAAAAGGAGTCGGAACGGACACGCGGGAGTCGCTTGCGGGCAATCTCTTTGTGGCGATTCGCGGACCACGCTTCGATGGGCACGACCATCTGGAGGCAGCCGCTGCCAGCGGCGCAGCAGCGGTCATGATTGAGGGTGGCGCAGATGTTCCGGAAGGTCTTCCTGCACTTCGAGTGGATGACACCTTGGCGGCACTCGGCCGCATGGCCCGTGGGTGGCGGAAATCGTTGCCCTCTCTCCGGGTTGTCGCAATCACCGGAACCGCTGGCAAGACAACGACGAAGGACACGCTTGCGGCGATCTGCAAGCGGCGTATGCCAGCTGTGGCCAGCCCGCGATCATTCAACAACGCGATCGGCGTGCCGCTGACGATTCTCGCCGCGCGGCCCACGGACGCAGTACTCGTCGCTGAGGTTGGCACAAGCAGTCCTGGAGAGGTTTTTCCGCTTGCTGGCATGCTCTTGCCGGATGTGGTTGTCGTCACGCTTATTGGCCGAGGACATCTGGCCGGACTCGGGAGCATCTCGGCGGTCGCGGCGGAGAAGTACGCGCTCATCGACTCGCTCGGCAAGGAGGGGCTGGCGTTCATTCGCCACGGTTCCCCGCAGCCTTCGAGCGGGGCAGCGATCGAGACGTTCGGCTTCGAGCCGCAGGCCGATCATGTCGTCACAGACCGGGGCGGCGACTGGATGGAATTCGAGGGGCGACGCTGGAACCTAGGCCTGCCAGGCTGCCATGGGGCTTTGAACGCGATTGCCTCGCTGCTCGCCGCGAGGGCGGTGGGTATTGATGATCAGACAATTGCAGCGGGGCTCTCGTCGATCATGCCGTCCCCACATCGCATGTCGCGCCGCACGATCCGAGGTATCGATGTGATCGACGATGCATGGAATGCCAACCCCGAATCGGCATCCGCCGTGCTCGCAACGGTTCCGGAACTGGATTTGACAGGGAGGCGACTGGTGCTGGTTCTTGGTGACATGCTTGAACTTGGTGAGGGGTCGGCCGAGCATCATCTGGCACTCGGGCCGCTTCTTGAGCGACTTTGCGGAACGGTTTCGCTGGCGGAACTGGTGCTGGTCGGTCGCGAAATGGCGCCGCTGGCGGATGGACTCGCAGGGTGCCTAGGTGAAACCGAGATTCTGTACGAACCCGATTCCGATGACGCTTGCATGGTCCGCATCGCTGCACGCCTGGCCGATGGCGATACCGTGCTGCTCAAGGCGTCGAGAGGAGTTGGTCTGGAACGGGTGATTGAACACCTCGATTCAGGAGCATTGGCCGGTTGATGGCCGATGAGTAGACTGCGGGATGCTCTACAACCTTCTTCAGTACGGCGACCAATGGCTCGGGCAGTGGGGGGGGTACTCCCTGCTGCGGGTGCTCTATCAAATCGAGTTCCGTGTATTCGCTGCGGCCATTACTGCCTTCTTCTTTGTACTGCTGTTCGGGAAGCCCTGTATTCGCTGGCTCATCCGAAAGAAGATCGGCGACTCGCCCGAGTTCGAGCATGCCGACCTCAACCAACTCATGGGTTCAAAACGCCATACGCCGACCATGGGCGGCGTATTGATCGTCGGTGGAATCATCGTTGCTACGGTGCTGCTGGCGGATCTGCAGAATCGCTATGTGCACCTGTCCCTGCTCGTCACAATTTGGCTCGCGGGGGTGGGCATTGCGGACGACTGGCTGAAGTTGACCGTTTCCAGCAGGGTTCCCGGATCGCGTGAGGGGCTCAAGATCTGGGAGAAGTTGCTCTTCCAATTCGGCATCGGCTTTCTTGCCGCGATTTTCATATGGCGGCTTGGTGGTGACAACGAGGCCGCTCGCTCGCTTGTGCTGCCCTTCCAGCGTACCTATCAGCCCGACACCGAGGCGTTGGTGCTGGAGCCGAGTGTTGTCGTTCTCGGTATCTGGCTCTTCCTCCCGATCGTCGCTACGCTCATCGCGACGACGAGTAACGCAGTCAACATCACCGACGGCATGGATGGTCTTGCGCCGGGTTTGGTCGTGATCGCTTCACTGGGCATCATGGTGCTGGCTTATGTGGCAGGCTCCGCCGAGCGGGCGCAAATGCTGCTCTTTCCCTGGGTGGACGGCGCCTCTGAGTTGACGGTGGTTGCAGCAGCGATGGCAGGTGCGTGTTTGGGGTTTCTCTGGTTCAACTGCGCGCCGGCAACTGTGTTCATGGGTGACACCGGCTCGCTGGCGCTCGGTGGTTTGATCGCGACAATTGCCACTTGTATCCGTCAGGAAGTACTGCTGCTGGTGATCGGCGGGATCTTCTATCTTGAATTCGGGAGCAGCCTTGCGCAAACCGGCTGGTTCAAGCTGACTCGCCGATTCGGTCGCGACCACGAGGGGAAACGTCTCTTCCGCTGCGCACCGGTCCATCATCACTTCCATCTGCTCGGCTGGCAGGAGGCGCAAGTCGTCGTACGGTTCTGGATCGTCGGCGTCATGCTGGTGGTACTCGCGATGGTGCTGACGAAGGTGCGGTAGGGACGCAGACGCCGCGATGCAGCCTCAGCGGCGAACATCAACCTCGCCGTGAGAGCAGTTGGCCGACACTTGACCGCTTACTGCTGTTCCATCAAGTCATCAACTGCAAGAACGGTTCCCGCAACGGTGGGGCGGTCCACGGGGCCGCGGTCGCGGAGGATGTGGATGAGATTGCTGATGTCCTCGGGCAGGGGGGCGAGGAATTCGACATCGGTTTCGGATGAAGGGTGGGTAAAGCCGAGCATCGCTGCGTGCAGGGCCTGACGTGCGAGCACCATACGGCGGCGATCGCCAGAGCTCTGGTCGGAAGGCAGCAAGTCACGAACCTCGATGTGACGACCACCATACATGTCATCGCCAGCGATCGGCCAGCCCAAGTGTGAGAGGTGCACTCGAATCTGATGTGTGCGTCCGGTCCGCAGTTCAATCTCCAGCAGCGTGAAATCGCCGTACTGTTCCAGAACGCGGTATAGCGTCACTGCTTCTTTGCCTGTCTCGTCCCACCGCACGGCGTTGCAGTGCCTGATGGTTGGGTGCTTCCCCAAGGGCAGATCGATCACATCGGCAAGCGGCTCGACGTTGCCGTGGACCAACGCGACGTATCGCTTGCGGGTGCGACGCTGCTCGAACTGCTTCCCCAGTCTCCAATGTGCGGTTTCGTTTTTGGCGCACACCATGACGCCCGTGGTATGCCGGTCCAGTCGATGCACGACGCCGGGGCGGGCATGTTCGGTGCCGACCTCGGAGAGCCTGCCGCCGCCGGAATGTCGCAGATGCCAGGCCAGTCCGTTGATGATGGTCCCGGACTGGTTTCCCCGTGCCGGGTGCACGATGATGTCGTCGTGTTTGTCGATGACGATGATGTCCCCATCCTCATGAAGGATGCGAATCGGGATCTCCTCGGCCGGCAGTTCGTTGCTCGGCGGCGGGGGAAGAACGACATCCACGACATCACCCTTGTGAAGCCGCATGGAGGCCTTTGGGTGACGGCCGTTGACGGTGACGGCCTGCTCGATGATGAGCCGTTGGAGCGAGGTACGGCTCAACCACGGAATCCGATCGCCAAGGTAGCGATCGAGCCGTTTGTTCAGATCACGAGAAAGTGTGAACGATACGTGGTCTGGTCCATCGTCCATTCCGAGCCGAGCAGGATCGACCGCGCCGCCATCATTGATCGGCTGCGTGGGGTCACTCACGGAGTGTCAGGTTCGCTCGTCGGATGATCGCTTGGCGGCGCGGGTGCATTGGTCGGTGTGGTGGCCGCCGGTGACGATTGGAACGCGGGATGCTCTGGGGTTGGCAGCGGCGGGAGTGGCCCAGCAGGCAGTTCAGCGGGGAGCGGCGGAGGAGGAGGTGCTGTTGCAAATGCCACTTCCTCAGTCAGCGCAGTTGCAGTCGCTGCTCGGGTAGCAGCCTGTTGAGCGAGCGCGGGAATCCAATCCGCAGCCCGCTGCTCCGCTCGCTTGTAGGCGTCGATTGCGCCCGCGATATCGCCTTGGGACTCAAGAATTGCGGCCAGTCCATTGAGCGCGGAGACGGTAGCGAGCGTCCGAGCCCTCAGGCCATCATCGTCGGCGATCACTTCGTTGTAGAGACGTTGGGCATGACTCAGGTGGGCGGCGCGGGTTTCATCGTCGAGGGCCGTCGTCTCCTGCCCGTCGTCGCTGATCGTTCGACCACGCTGGATATCAAGGAGCAGCGAGTCTGCGGCATTGAGTCGGGCCAGATCGGCAACGGCATCGATTCCAGCGTGTCGGCGGGCGACATCCTCGAGTGAAGCAGGTTGGGTCGTGGTCATCAACTCCATCCACGCCTCATCGCGGGCCCGCGCTTCCTGCTGCTGCCAGCGGATCATGACCAGATACGCCACGATGAAGGCCACGATGATCAGGAGCCACGTGGGCCCCTTCGTCTTGAGCCACGTGACGAAGTCCTCATTGAGTTTGCCTTCGTTCAGGTCGGTTGTATGCACCTCAGCGAGGCGTTTACGCTCTTCGTCGCGGGCCATGGGCATTGGGGTCCATGTTGAGGAAATTCAAGTGACCACGCATCGTACCAAGCCTTCGATCGCCGGGGTGAGCAATGCCGGTCTACAGCCGTCCCAGAGCAGTTTGAAGTTGGTTCAGGGCACCGGCAAGGTGGCGGGGGTGTCCTTCCGTCGAGAGGAATGCCGGGGCTGTCGCTGCCATGAGTATTCGCCGGACATCGGCCAGTTCGTGGGCATCCTTCCGAACGGGCAGGTCCATTCGCCGTCTGGCTCTGGCCATCTCCCGAACGGGGCGGGTGGCGTTGAGTCGATCTGGATGTCCCCAGAGTTGGCGTTCGAGATAGACGGCATCCTCGGTCCAGTGGCCAGGGCGGACCTCCGCAAGATCGATGAGGATCACATCGCCTGACTGGGCAGAGTCACGGCTGAGCGCATTGGCAAGATGGAGATCACCATGGATCCAGTGTGTCGTGTCGCGGGCTCTCCAGCGTTCCACCAGATCGTCATGAGTTCGCTGTACCCGCTTCACTGCCTCGGTCCAGGCCGGTCCTGATGCGATGGAGTTGTCACGCAGGGAGGCCCTCGCCTGATCGAGCAGTGTCGCCCAGTTCTCGACTCGTTGTCCTTCTTCTTCAACCGGCAAGTCTGCGGTTTCGGCCTGAAACCTCGCGGCGGCCTTTGCCACCCGCTCGATGTGATCCTTGTGCCAGCGAAGTCCAAGTGGGCCATAAGGAAGCCGCTCGATGACGATCCAAGCAAGGTCATAATTCCCAAGACTCGTCCCGGAAGCCAGCAACTGTGGCACGACCGCGGGCGGTGTTCCCTCTGCATTCTGCAGCCGCCGCGTCCAGTAGAGTTCTCGCGGCACGACTGGGAACTTCACAACCACCTCACGTGGTGGGTTTCCGTTGGATGTCCACATCGCCCGCCCGGTGCTGGCTCCTCCGCGCTGCCAATCCGCGCGAAACCACGACACCTCCCCCAAGTGACCATCGCACGCCTTTTGAAGCGTGGGAAGCAGATTCTCGGCGAGCGTGGGATCGTGGTGCATGGGGAGAGTGTTGCATGGGATTGTATGCGGTGAGTCCCGGTCGGCTTCTTCGCCTCCGCCACCTGCGGTGAAGCAGCGGGGCCTGCTACCGTTCCCCCATGGGGCGACCTGACCTGCTTGTAGTGGATCTCGATGGCACGCTGCTTGGTGCTGATGGGTTGGTATCGCGTGAGAACGCGGAGGCGATCAGCAGGGCTGAAGCCGCGGGTCTCACGTGCATCATCGCCACGGGGCGGACATTGAGCGAGTGCCAACATGTGCTTGAATCGATCGAATACGGCGGACCATTGATTGCAGCGAGTGGATCGCTGCTGACGGACACCGCCAAGCGTCGGACGGTGGATCGTCGTGCGATCGCTTCGGAGTTGGTCGAGTTGGTCGTGCAATTGGTCGAGGGAGGAGACGCGGTCACGATGCTGCTCAAGGATCGCTGTCACGTGGGTATCGACTATGTGCTGGTAGGCACGCGGGATTTACACCCGGTCTCCAAGTGGTGGTTCGAGGCGACGGGTGCCACATTCCAACGGGTGGATCGAATTGAAGATGACCCGTACCCGGACGACACGGTGCGGATTGGTGCTGTCGGGACGCCCGACGAATTCGGCCCGATGGTCGATCGGCTGGAGCGAGCCTTGGGTGAGCGGATTCTGGCGAGGCACTGGGAAGCCGTAACCAGTTCGGCCCACACCGGAGAACTCGTCCATCTGCTCGAGGTTTTTCACCCACAGGCGGACAAGTGGACCATGCTTCAGTCGCACTGCCGCGAAGCCGGGCTCGATACCCACCGAGCCGCAGCTGTGGGCGATGGACTCAATGATGTGCTGCTCATTGAGCAATGTGGACTTGGTGTGGCAGTTGAAAATGCCGATCACCGGGTACTTGCTGTTGCCGATGCCGTCACGGATGCGCATCATCAGCACGGAGTGGCCATCCTCATCGACGATCTGCTTCAGGGACGCCTCCTTCTCGGCGGCGTGCGGCCGTGAGCGAGCAGAGAGATCAAACCAACCATCCGCTCCAGCGTCACGAGGGGATCGGTGTGTTGACTGCGGCCGAAGCGACCTTCAAGGCCGTGCTCGAGAGCGATGCGATGGTCACACGATTCATCGTGACCGAAAGTACGGCCACTCGTCCGTTGCTGAAGGCACTCCGCCGTGATGAAATCAGGGAAATGCTTCGGCGGCATCGGTTGGTCGATCGCATTGTCGATGATGCTGGGCGAGCGTTGGAACTGGCCAGATGGGAGGCTTGCGATGGTCGTCGAATCGTTGTGATTGCGACCGGAGCGACCGCCGTTTCGGGAATCCGAACCCTTGAGCGGCTGGCATCAGGGACATTCGATGATGCGGAGGCCGTCGCGGTCCTGCTTGAGGATCCCGGAGGGAGCCTCGAAATCAGGCCACGGATCGCTTCTGTTGGGCTGCCCATGATTGAGGCGAGTGGAGTGAGCCATGTCCGCGACTCCATCGAATGTGCGCTGCGTCTGAGCCGCGGTGCACGACGGCCATGCGTCATCGTCGCCGAACGGGAGATCTTCCGCGCCTCGGCGAGCCTGGAACTACGCCCGAACAGCATTGGCGATCAGCCGCCCGCTGGTCCACCCCGGCGGCGTGGCCCCCGCTGGGAGGAAGTCGGAGGCCCGCTCCGCATGGCTCGGCGGTTGGAACTCAATCGCGCCCGCTCGATGCCCAGCCCTGGCGAACGGTCCGATGTCGGATTCGTCGTATGTGGGCAGGCCGATCGCGCCCTCCAGCGACTCGAGGTGATCCTGGGGGTAGAGGGGCGTCTTCCAACCCTGCACCTTCCGCTTACGCACCCGATTGACGAGGCCGCGTTGGAACGGTTGATGCTGCGATGCCGTTCGGTTGTCGTGCTTGAGCCTCCGGGGCAGGTTGTGGAAACGCGACTGGTTCATTTGGCTCAACGCTTGTCACAGGACGGTCGCGAGCCTGGTCTGGTGTGGGGACGAATGCTTCCCGGTGGCGAGGCCCCAAGCAGGATCGTGCATCCTTCACCACTTGCCCGGGTCATATCGCCTTTGATCGAGGGGTTGGTATCCGGGACACCACTTGCTGGTCGGCTTGCGCTGCCACCCCCGCCGATTCCCATGCATCTGGACATACCAGTGCTGGGTGAGCGTGGACATGCGGACGAACTGCGGCAGCATCTTGAGTCAGCCATTGCTGAGATGGATGTCGAAGACGAAGAGGCGGTCGAAGAAGTAGAGACCGCGACCGAGCCGATCCGGTGGTGGATGGAGGGTCGCTGGTTCGGGCCATCTGAAGGGCGAGTCGTGATGGCCGAGGTATGGACGGAGTCCCGGTTCAGGCGGGTCGGCGCCGCTGCGGTCCGGCAGGCTGGCAGGGATGGTGGTTCATGGCTCATCGTCATCGCGGCGGGGCCGTCGCCGAGCGGTGGGGATCTCGAAGGAATGGCGGTCGGTGCGATTCCCTCGGCAAACGCGGAGCGGCTTCGTGTGATTCGCCGGACCGTCGGAGAATTCCGCCGGGTAACCCGGGAGGCCAGCCTGTTTCGTGGGCTGACCGTAGTGATTGTCGAGGATGGCCCACCGCCACGTTTCGACGCCTCGTCGATCGAGCGAGGGATTCATGACATCGATCGTGTCGGTTATCAGCAGGTGCAGCGAATCACGTGGCCGGCGGACCGGGCTTGCGTCATCAGACAACCGGCAGGCATGAAACGGCGGGAGTTGCGAGCAGTTGAAGAAGTCACTGCAGCCAAGACCACGACCGGGAT
>JASMMN010000205.1 GCA_030748155.1 Phycisphaerales bacterium | reverse complement strand
CGGCGATCGCTTCCTTGGATTCGCTTGTAAACGGCACCCAGACACTCGCCATGTGGACCATGATGACGAGGGGGCCGACGGGCAGCGCACCGCGAGGCTGCTGGAGGCTGTAGTTTTTCCAACCGGTTTCAACGACCGCTTTGAAGGAACTGCAAGCGCTCTGCTGATAGAGAAGCGGCACGCGATTGGCGAAGCGAAGGATGCGGGCGGGCTCTTCGCCCTTGAGTTCGCCCCCGTAGGCGATCGCGACTTCCATTTGGAAGGGGTTGCCTCTGTAGACAGCGGGGGGGCGGGTGGCGGCTGCAAAGAACTCCGCCTCGACCTCCTTGAGCAGCCCGGCGAGCAGGCCTTTGGACCCGATCGGCACGAGGCAGTCGGTCGGCGGTGCCATGACCGAGGTTTCCTGAATCGCCTTGTACAACGCTTCGGCCTCGGCATGCCCCATGGTGCTGATTCTGGTGCGGGGCGTCAGCGTGTTGCTTGTCTTTCTTGCGGCGAGTTTGATCAATTCACTCGCCTTCCGCTGGCCGACACGGGAAAACTCGTCCTGCAGGAAGGCGCTGACACTCTTGGGTTCGGTCCGCTCAAGCATTTGAATGAGTGTGCCGAGTTCGATGCCCTTGGGATGCGGCTTGATTTCCTTGGCTTCTTCTGGAAGTTCCTTCACGGCCCGCGGAAAGACGAGCGTTTCATTGGTGGGAGTGATGTAGGTGATTTCGGCGTGCGGGTTGGCGATGGCCGTTTGCTCGAGATACTCATCAACACTCTGTCGCCCCTTCTGGTACTTGCCTTCGAGTTCAATGGCAACGATGGTGCCGCGACCGTCCGGGAAGAGTTTGTCGTCCTCGGGGTGTTCGGTATCGCTGACGACTTCGGCCTTGTTCTTGGACGTGTCGATCTTCAAGACGACTTCATGTGACGCCTTCCGGCGGCTCGTTTTCGAGATGATCTTGACCGGCTTGCCGGTGGTCATCAGCCCGTACATGCCGGCTGCCGAGATGCCGATGCCCTGTTGGCCGCGGCTCATCTTCATGCGGTGGAATTTGGATCCATAGAGGAGTTTCCCGAAGATGTTCTCGATCTGCTGCCGGAGAATGCCGGGGCCGTTGTCCTGCACGGTGATCTTGAATCTGGTCTCGTCGATCTGCAGCAGTTGAATCTTCAGTGAGGGCAGGATGCCGCCTTCCTCGCAGGCGTCGAGGGCGTTGTCGACGGCTTCCTTGACCGTCGTGAGCATCGCCTTGCGGGGGTTGTCGAATCCGAGCAGGTGCCTGTTCTTGGCGAAGAACTCGCTGACCGAGATCTCCCGCTGGCTTGCTGCCATCGATTCCGCGGTGGCCGCCGTCCGCTTTTTGGTCTTCTTCTTGGTCGCCACTGGCACCGGGGGCTCCATCCTGAGGCTGTGAGGATCCATCCTCAGTCTCTACGGTACCGGATTCCTGTTCTCTTCGACATCCGACTCCCGCTACAATCCGCCGCTTCCCAGCAGGAGCCGAACCCAATGGAAACCACCCTCATCATTCTCAAACCCGACGCCGTGCAGCGAGGCCTGATGGGTCGCATCCTCAGCCGGTTCGAGGACAAGGGGATACAGGTGGTGGGGGCGAAGTTCATGCAGATTTCCGGCGATCTCGCCGCTAGGCATTATGAGTCACATCAAGGCAAGCCCTTCTATGACGGGCTGGTGGCTTTCATGACCTCGTCTCCAGTGCTGGTGCTGGCTCTGCGTGGTGTTGGCGCCATCGCGATGTGCCGAAAGACGATGGGAGCCACCTTTGGCAGCAACGCCGAACCCGGCACGATTCGCGGTGATTTCGGTGTTTCCAACAGCTTCAATCTCATTCACGGCAGCGACAGCCCCGAGGCTGCCGAACGTGAACTCTCCCTCTTCTTTGGGGAGGGCGAGGTCTTGGATTGGAACCGGGCTGGCGAGGGGTGGATCTATGACCTTTCCGGCGGTGATCCAGAGTGATTGCCGCCCCCATTCCTTGATCCATATCTGAAATGCCGTGCAAGCAATGCCCAAGGAAGGCGTTGGAGGCGCTGCATGCGGATGGTCGAGAGTAAATATGGAAATTACAGCGTTGAAACAGAGCGATCGGCGCATGTCTGTTTATGGCGAACACATCCGCCAAACCGTTCGTAGGGTCTTTCTGGGGTGTCCGTCCGCTGGGATCAGACGGGCACACAGCATGATGTCCCATTGGAATGAGTATGCCACGATCGACACCATCCACTCTGCCCGCCCGAAGCCGCTCAACCGTCAAGGGCCGAGTTGCAGCAACTGAAACTACCCTGATTCGCGAGATTCTGAGCATACAGGTGGAGTACGTCGATTCCGAGGAGTTTCACCGTCCCGGTGCCGAACGCCGTCTTTTCGAAGAGGTGCCTTCCGTCCGCCTGCCCGATGTCACGTGGTATCGGCCCCTCATGGATCCTGTCGGGACCGCGACGATCAAACCGGTTCGCTCGAAGGAATCGGTCGTCCTGACCGCCACCGAAGAGCGGACGATCTTCCTGCAGTACAACTACGCCCGCTTCCGCGTGCGCCGCATGCAGGAGCAGATCAAATCACCCCACCCCGGCGTACGGCAGCGGCAGGAACTGCTCCGCTGGTATGGCCAGGCCCAGCGGCTCCGGCATCAAATCGCCGAGTCGAATTTGGCACTGGTGCTGGCGATGTCCAAGCGGATTCGCCTCGGCGATATGGACTTCGGCGATCTGATCAGTGAGGGCAACATGGCCCTGTTGCGTAGTATCGATAAGTTCGATGTAGGTCGTGGATTCAAGTTCTCGACCTACTCTTGCCGCGCCATCCTCAAGGCCTTCTCCCGCCACGGTGGCAAGCACCTGCGGTATCGACAGCGATTCGGCATCACCTACGACCCCGAGTTCGAGCGATCGAGTTATCCGGAGGAGCGCCGCGCTGAGGAACTGCGTGACAGCGCCGATGAGGTCAAACATCTGGTACTCGGCAACCACGCCGATCTTACCGAGGTCGAGCGTGAAGTGATCCACCACCGCTTCCGCATCGGCCCCGGTGAGGCGGCAGGCCTTCGATACGAGCGGCCTCGAACCCTCGCCCAAGTCGGCAAACTGATCGGCCTGACCAAGGAACGGGTGCGGCAGATCCAGAACAAGGCCCTCCGCAAATTGCGGTTTGCGGTGGAGGAACGCTCGCTCGCTCGGCATGACATGGAGCCGGACATCACCCGGGGCTACATGCCAACGAATTGACGCAGGTCATTGGTCCTCCGGGCTGTAACCGACCTCTTCCCGTTACGCTGTTCCTGTGAGCGGTCACACAGCACCATCAACTGGCGTTTCCCTCCGCGTAGTGCCTGAGCAGCAGCCGGTGGTCATCGGCTGGGGGCGGCGGTGGGGACTTCGGCTCGGCGTGCTTGTGGCGGTGCAGATTGCGATGATCTTGCACGTTCTGATCTGGTGGATCGGCGTGCCGTGGGGATGGGAAACACTCTCGCCGGTGGAGCCATCGGAGTCGATAGAGACGGTATCCGATGGCATCATCAACGCGGGTGCGATCTTCTTTGCGGTGGCGTTGTTGTCTACAGCACTGCTCGGTCGGTGGTTCTGTGGTTGGGGCTGCCACATCGTTCTCCTGCAAGATTGGTGCTTGAGGATGCTCAGCAAGGCTGGCATCCGCCCGCGAGCCTTCCGCAGCCGGCTGCTGCGGTGGGCACCACTGTTGCTGGCGGCCTACATGTTCCTCTGGCCGGTTTTCTACAGACTGGTCGTGGCACCGTACACGCGACCCGACTTGACTTGGCCCGGCTTCCATTTGGAACTGCTCACCCGTGATCTTTGGGCGACAATGCCGGGTTTCTGGGTGTCGGTGGTGTTCCTGTTCATTTGTGGGTTCGTGACCGTCTATGTGCTGGGGGCCAAGGGATTCTGCACCTATGCCTGTCCCTATGGCGGCTTCTTTGCGCCGCTCGATCGCTTCTCGGTCCGCCGCGTTGTTGCAAGTGACATGTGTGAGGGATGCGGTCGGTGCACTGCTGTCTGCACCTCCAATGTCCGCGTCCACGAACAGGTCGCCGCCTATGGCCGGGTGATCGATGTGGGGTGCATGAAGACGACCGATTGCATCGATGCCTGCCCGTTGGGAGCGCTGTCGATGCAGTGGTCACGCCCGGCGATCACCACGCGTCTTCGTGATGACGCCACGCGGCCACAGACAAAGTGGGATGTATCTTGGGCTGGCGAAATCACGTTGGCCCTGTTGATGCTGTTCTTCTTCTTGGCGTGGCGGGGTGCGTATGGGCTGGTGCCGGCGTTGCTCTCCCTTGGCGCGGCATCAGTGCTGGTGTGGATGCTCTGGAAATGCTGGAGGATGCTCGGCGATACCAATGCCTCCTTTCACAGGTGGAGCCTCAAGCGAGCCGGACGACTTACTGGCGGTGGCATGGTTTTTCTACTGGCAACCATCATTGTTTTTGCCGCCACTGCACAGGCGGGCGCATCACATCTGCTCGGATGGAAGGCGAACCGGACGGCCAAGGGCTTTCGTCAGCAGATCACCTCACCTCTGCGAGCCGGCACCACGACGCTCTCGCCCGAAGAGCACGCTCGCGCTCGCGAAGCCCTCGACTGGTATCGACTCGCCGGATCCTTGGGTGGGGGCGGCATCGGCATGGCGAGTGATCCGAACGACCTGCATACCTCCGCGAGAATCCATGCCCAACTTGGCGAGTTGGAGAAGGCGCGGGTACTGCTCGACCAGATCGAGCAGATGTCCAAACCGAACGAGCAACTCGCATTGGAGCGATTCATGATCGGTGTATCTCTCGATTCGCCGAATGAGGTGCTGCAATGGGTCGATGATCGATTGGTCAAAGAGGTACGGTGGTCCAACTTGCGAGCAACGGCCGTGCGGTGGTCGCTTGCGCGGGGCGATCTGGCTGCGGCCGGTCGCCTCTCCCTCGGTCCGGAAGCGCAGAAGTATGCGGCGCTCGGATCACTCCAGCGGGGCAATCTCGACGCGGCGATTGGGCAACTTCGGCAGTACACCACATCCGTCCCGCAGGATGCGCTGGCCTGGGCGACACTCGGTCAGGTGCTGCTGGTCACCGGCGACATTGCAGGCGCAGATGAGGCGATTACGAAGGCGAGAGCGACGCGATCATCACTCGACGCCGCGGCCATGCAGGATCTCGATACTGAGTTGGAGGCCTACGCTGTGGATCGGAAAAACGTGACGTCTCAGGACTCGCCCTGAAGCAGCGCCGCGAGTTTCTCGCTTGTTTCCGCTTGATAGGCGGCTTCCCGGGTGCAGCGGTCGCTCATCAGCCGGCTGATGCCACCGAGCACTTGAATGTGTGAGGCGGTGTCTTCTGGGGGCGAGAGTACCAGCACGATCAGTCGCACCGGCTTCTGATCAAAGGATTGGAAGTCGATCGGTATGGCCGGTCGACCGATTGCCAGTGCGAGCGAATTGACGCAGGTACACCGCCCGTGCGGAACGGCGAGCCCTTCACCGATTCCAGTGGTGCGTTCCTGCTCGCGGGCCCAGGTGATTTCGACCGCCGCCTCGACATCAGAGACGAGTCCCTGCGCGCCGAGCAACTCGATCAACTCGCGGATGGCCCCGAGCCGATCCTCAGCGAGGAGCGGGACTCGGATGGTGTCCGGGCTGATGAGTGTTTCAATCTGCATGGAAGGAACTCTGCAAAGCAGGGCGAATCGGGGGATTGTACCGATCCGGCGTATTGAGGGGGTGATTCAGTCGTTCGAAGCGGGCTTTCGCAGCAGGGCGAAAAAGCCTCCGTCTCGCCACCCTGTGGCTGGCTCCCCCGGACCACCGCGGCCGAGTTCGCGATGCATGAGGGCCAGTTCCAGATCATGCCACTCCATGAGCCACTCGATCTGCCGCTCGTTTTCGTCGGCGTGGATGCTGCATGTCGTCCAGAGCAGGGTGCCGCCGGGAGCGAGCAGGGCCAGCGAGTCGGCGGCGATCTGCCGCTGGAGTTCCCCAAGCCGCCGCCGCGTGCCCGGATCCTGCCGGTGGCGGGCCTCCACGCGTCGGGCGAGTACGCCCGAGTTGCTGCACGGAACATCGAGAACCAGCAGATCGACCGCGGCGGCGTGTCTGATGAGTTCCTTGGCGGGGCAAGCCTCGATTCGCTGGTGAGTACAGGCGAGGTCGTGCAGGCCGAGCATTCGGCCGGGGCTGATGTCCGAGGCGATGATTCTGGATGAAGTATGAATGGCAGCCAGTTGCCGGGTCTTGGTGCCACGGCCGGCGCACACATCGACAATACGCTGCGGCACCGTGGCCGATGTCGCGGCGCAGGCGGCTGCGGCGGTTGGATCCTGCACGATTGCGTCCGGGTACTGCTCAAATACATCCGCAAGGCTGCTGCCAGGCCTGAGTACCTGAAAGTCGGGCGATTCATGCGCTTCAAGTGCATCGTGCTCGCCCGCGCCATGCAGGATGACCGGTGGACGGGCCATGGCATGTAGTGCCAGTCGCATTGCTTCTTCGGGACCATCGGTACGGGTGATCTCTTCCAGAAACGCATCATTGCATCCGGTCTGCTGCGCGATGTGGTGCTGCAGAGTGCCATCGAATATCGGTTCGGACAGTCGCCAGCCGGTGCCATCGCTGCGAAGCAGGTGCGCCGGGTTGTTCATATCCACTCGCTCCAGCGGTTCGGCGCGAAGTCCTGCGACTCGCCGAAGTACTGCATTGACGACGCCCGAGACCCGGGCGGATGCAGTCGACTTGCACCACCCGACCGATTCACCGATCGCAGCGTGGTCGGGGACGCGATCCATGAAGAGCAGTTGCGCTGCGCCGCCCATCAGTGCCGCGAGGACTGCAGGTTGCTGCTGATTCCACGGTTGGTTCAATCGTGGCTCCAGAATGGCTCGCAGGGTGGACCATCGCGCCGTGACTTCGCGGTCGATGGTGGTGGCCAAGCGGGCATCTCGCGGACTCAGCCGAGAGACATCCATCGGGTCCGGGAAGAGTTCCGGGAACCGTCTTGCCTTGGCCTCCAGATGCGGCAATACCGCAGCCCGCGCCGGGCTCACGTGTGTGGATCGACTCGTCTGTTCAGACGCCTGCGACATCACAGGCCGTGGCCTTCTTGAGATCGTCGACCTTGTCGGTCCGCTCCCAGGTGAAACTTCCTGTGCCCGAATCGTTGTGGTCGCGTCCAAAGTGCCCGTGGGCGGCGGTGGGCGAGTAGATCGGGCGGAGGAGATCGAGCGTTTTGATGATGCCGGCGGGTGTCAGTGAGAAGGTTTTCTCGATGGCTTTCGAAATTGTGGCTTCGGGGACATTGGCCGTGCCGTGGCAGTCCACATGGACTGATGTCGGTTCGGCCACACCGATGGCATAGGAAAGCTGTACCTCACATACTTCAGCGAGATTTGCAGCCACGACGTTCTTGGCGATATAGCGTGCCATGTAGGCGGCGCTGCGGTCAACCTTGCTCGGGTCCTTGCCGGAGAAGGCACCACCACCATGCCGTCCGCGGCCACCGTAGGTATCGACAATGATCTTGCGACCGGTCAATCCGCAGTCACCGAGAGGACCGCCGACTTCAAACTTTCCAGTTGGATTGAAGTGCACCGTGATGTCATCATGCCACCACTTTCCAAGGACGGGCTTGATGACGACATCGATGACCTTCGCTGCGAGATCGGATTGCTTGTCGTTCCACTCCGGTCCGTGTTGTGAACTGACGACGACGGTCGTGACAGCGGTGGGTGTCAGGCCGTCATATTCGACACTGACCTGTGACTTGGCGTCGGGACGAAGGTGGGGGATGGTGCCGTTCTGCCGCGCTTCGGCCAGAGCCTCCATGAGTCGGTGACTCAGATCGATCGGAAGAGGCATGAGTGAGGCGGTTTCGTTGCACGCGAAGCCGAACATGAGCCCCTGATCGCCTGCGCCCTGCTCGGCGTGCAGACCGCGATTGGCATCGACGCCTTGAGCGATATCTGGTGACTGTTTGTCAAGCGTCACCAGCACCGCGCATGAGTCGGCATCGAATCCGATCTGCGAGTCGGTGTAGCCGATGCGGCGAATCGTGTCTCGGACGACAGCCGGGATATCGACATAGCCACTGCATGTCACTTCACCGGCGATGATGGCAGTGCCGGTCGTGACCATGGTTTCGCATGCGACGCGGGAGTTGCTGTCCACGGTGAGCATGGCATCGAGGATGGCGTCCGAGATTTGGTCGGCCATCTTGTCAGGGTGGCCCATCGAGACGGATTCAGAGGTAAATACGTGGGAATTGCTGCTCATGTCGGCTCCATATTCTGCGAACGCCCGGTGGGCTGCGGAAGCCGTATATCGTACCGACCCCTCGCCAGCCCCGTCCCTCTTTTATACAATCCGACTCCATGGATGTTCCCATGACGCTGACCCGGATCCTGATCGGCGAAATGAGCGATGCGCAGCTCATTGAACTCACCGAGATCGACGGCACGCGGCGGATTCCCATCGTCGTGGGCGTTGCCGAGGTATTTGCGATCGAGCGGCGGATCAAGCGGATGGAGATCCCCCGCCCGATGACCCACGAACTGCTCTCGGCCACGATCGTGGCTCTTGGCGCGACGCTTGAGCGGATCGTCATCCACGATCTGGCCGAAGGCACCTTCTACGCCATGCTCTGTTTGCGGCGGGGAGACGAGGAGATACAGGTCGATGCCCGACCCTCCGATGCCATCGCCCTAGCAGTTGGCTCGGATGTGCCGATCTATGTCAGCGAAGCCATCATCGACGAGATCGAGCGAGAAGGCGGCATGCCCGGCTTCGATCCACCCTTCGGTGGCGGTGAGCCCGATGCCGGTGGGTTCGAATCGGATGACGATCCGGAGTGGGCATGAGCGAGCCGCCGCAGCCGGCCGGTCGCATTCGATCGCGACCCGGTGACTTTCTCGTCGAGGAGTTGTCCACATTTGAGCCTTCGGGCCGGGGAGAACATCTGGCCTTGTGGATTCGGAAGGAAGGCATCGACCATCGCTCGATGGTTCACACCATCGCCTCGGCGTGTGGTGTCAGGCCGGGTCGCATTGGTTGGGCTGGCATGAAGGACCGCGATGCCGTCACAGTGCAGTGGATCACGGTGCAGTGCGGTGATATCGACCCGACTGTGATTGATTCTCGGCACATCGGTGTACTGCAGGCGGCGCGGCATGATCGGAAGATCAAACTCGGCCACCTTACCGGTAACCGCTTCATCATTCGTATTCGGGAACTCGATCCAATTGCAACGCCCGGCATTCACCGCGCGCTGAACGAACTCTCGCAGGCGGGTCTTCCCAATCACTTCATGGAGCAGCGGTTTGGATACCGCGGCATCAACGCATCCATTGGTATCTGTTCGCTCAGAGGCCATTGGGAAGAGTTGATTGACGTTTGGCTTGGCACCACGCTGCAGCCGTGGCCGGAAGTCGAGCAGGAACGCCGCGAGTTGTGCGCGGCGGAGAAGTACCGTGAAGCGGCAGATCGTTGGCCTGAATCATGGGCACCTGAGCGATCGACGTTGGAGCACCTCGCCCGCGGCGCGACCGCCCAAGAGGCGATCGCCGAAGTGCCACCGCCGATTCGCCGCATTTGGACGGATGCGGCGCAGGCTACGATCTTCAACGATGTGTTGGATGAGCGTCTCGCTGCAGGCACGGCGTCTACGCTGTTGGACGGTGACATCACGTGGAGTCACGAGCGGTTCTTCGATGCGTTGCTGGACACAGAGGCAGAGGATCTCGCGATTGTCCCGACCGGGCCTCTGTGGGGGCGGCGGCTTCGCGCTTCCGGGGGCATGACCGCTGCTGTCGAGAAAGCGGCACTTGCGAAAAGCGGTTTGGAGGAGCGGCACTTTCATGGCCCCGGCACGCCCGCCGGGGGCCGTCGGCCACTGGTCATTCCCGTCGTGTCACCGCACTGCGAGTCGGGATTTGATGATCACGGCAACTACGTTGAAATCAGGTTTATGCTGCCCAAGGGTGGCTATGCGACGGCCGTGGTTGATGCGATCATCGATCGCGGCGAGCGTTGAAGAATTCCTGCAGCAGGGCGACGCTTTCATCCTTCAGAACACCGCCGACGCCCTCGAGCCTGTGGTTCAGCCGTGGATCGGCATGGATCTCGTAGAGCGATCGGCAGGCGCCGGCCTTCGCGTCGTCGGCACCCCACAGCACCCGCTCAAGTCTGGCATTCACCATGGCACCAGCGCACATGGCGCACGGCTCAAGCGTCACGGCCATGGCGCAGCCATGCAGCCGCCAACTTCCAAGTCGTCTGCCGGCCTCCCGGATGGCGACGATTTCGGCGTGGCCGGTGGGGTCATGGTCGCATTCGCGGCGGTTGGCACCTTCGCCGAGGATCTCATCGCCGCGGTACACCACCGCGCCGACCGGGATGTCGCCGCGATCGGCGGCCTCTCCGGCGAGCGCAAGCGCGCGGCGCATCATGATCAGGTCGCGTGCGTCCGGCTCGCTCATTCTTCGTCGCCGTCCGAACTTCGCAGTCCTCGGGCCACTCGATCGGCGGGCAGGATCGCGACCAGCAAGATGCCGAATTCATACAGGCCGTACAGCGGTATGAGCATCAGCAGCATCGAGAATGCATCGGCTGGTGTCGTGATCGCCGCCACGATACCGCATACGAGCAGCGCCCACCGTCGCTTCGATCGCAGCATGGCCGCAGTAAGCAGTCCGAGCCATCCGCCCAGCAGCATCACCAGTGGAAGTTGAAATGCCAGCGACACGCCAAGCAGCAGGGCCAGCA
>JASMMN010000204.1 GCA_030748155.1 Phycisphaerales bacterium | reverse complement strand
AGCGGCATCCTGCTGCTGTGTCTGCTGTTGGTTCCACCGGTACTCATTCTTCGGGCCCGTTTGGTGCCGAGCGCCAAGCCCCGCATCCACATCATCCAGAACATGGACAACCAGCCCAAATTTCTCGCACAGCATCAGAGCCTGATATTCGAGGATGGCCGGGCCATGCGGCCACGGGTCCCCGGCACGGTTGCCCGAGGCGAGATGGTGTCGGACACGCACTACTGGCTCGGATTGGTGGACGGTGTGTACGCCACGGCTTTCCCGAACCAAACCACCGTCGACGACGCCCTGCTCGACCGTGGTCGCGAGCGATACGACATCTACTGCCTGCCCTGCCATGGCGTTACCGGTGCTGGTGACGGCCACGTGCACACGCGGGCCATGGTGCTACTGAACAACGGTGTGAATGGAACCATGTGGGTCCAACCACGCAACCTGCATCAACCGGACATGCAGGATCAACCACCCGGCAGGCTCTTCCACACGATCAGCAAGGGCTTCGGCAGCATGGCGGGATACGCCGCGCAGATTCCGGTGGCAGACCGCTGGGCGATCACGGCTTGGATCTATGCATTGCAAGTCGGCCGGAACGCGCCCGCCGAGGCGGTTGCGGGATCCAGTTCACTTCCTGTGAAGACACGCAACCTCGACGGAGGTGCATCGTGATGACGCTCGACAGCAGCAAGGACGGCCTGCGTCTCGGTAGTTTCGGTGCCACCGTGTCAGGTGTTGCGGGAATCATCGGACTTGGTGGTATCGCTGCGACGATTGGCCTTGACGGCATCGGCGGCTCCGCGATGTTCTGGAAGTCGTATTTGCTCGCCTTCATGGTCGCGGTTGCGGTCTGCCTCGGGGCGCTCTTCTTCGTCATGTTGCAGCACGCCACCAAGGCCGGCTGGTCGGTAACGATTCGGCGTCCCGCCGAAGCGATCGCGTCGAACTTGCAGTGGCTCTGGATTTTGTTCATCCCAATTCTCGTGCTGGTCTGGACCGGCAAGGGAGCAGTGCTCTTCCAGTGGTGCGACACGTCGTACATGCACTCGGATCACCTGCTCGAAGGGAAAATGGGGTATCTCAACACGACGTTCTGGTCGATTCGCGCCATCGTGTATCTCGCGGTGTGGGCGCTTCTGACACGCTTCTATCGCAGCCAGAGCGTGGCGCAGGATCGGGACGGTGACGTGCGGCATACCCTGCGGATGCAGTGGTGGGCACCAATCGGCATCATCCTGTACGCATTGACGCAGACGTTCGCATCAATCGACTGGATCATGGCGATTCAGCCCAAGTGGTTCTCGACCATGTTCGGTGTGTACTGGTTTACCGTGAGTTGCACTGGCTTCTTTGCAGCCATCATCGTTCTGGTTGTCGTGCTGCGAGCCACCGGACACGGAACACAGGCGTTTACGCGAGAGCATGTCCATGATCTGGGCAAGTTGCTCTTCGCCTTCGGAGTCATCTTCTGGGCCTACATCGGCTACAGCCAGTACATGCTCATCTGGTACGCCAACATCCCGATCGAGACCGAGTGGTTCGCCCCGCGGCAACTTGGTGCCTGGACATGGGTGTCTTGGTTGCTCATCGTCGGACATTTCGCCTTGCCGTTCCTGTTGCTGCTTTCCCGGTGGCCGAAGCGGTGGGGCGGCATCCTGTCGATCATCGCAATCTGGATGCTCGCGATGTTCATCGTGGATGTGTACTGGCTGGTCATGCCGGTCATACCCGAGACGGCATTGGCGACCGCGACCAGTTGGGACCAGTTGCAGAGTGGGGTCGCTGACGGATCCATCGATGTCGGCTGGAACCCGTCGATTCTGAATCTCACTGCAGTCGTCGGCTCGCTTGGGCTGATCGTTTGTGGCACCTTCTTCTCCCTCGGCCGAGCCAGTCTCGCGCCGACCAACGACCCGCGCCTCCCCGAGGCCGCGGCATTCGAGTTGTTCTGATGAGTAACGAACCGCACACACACGTATCGGGCGAAGCCGAGGATCCCACCAGCGGGCCGACATGGGTGGTTGGATTGGCTGGCGCTATTCTGACTGTCGTAGTCGTACTAGGGGTAACCGCGATCTATTACGCGGCCGAGCGGGCGGAGACGGAGCACAAAGTACTGTCAGTTCGCTCACAAGAGGCCGAACTTCGGCGAGAGGCCGACCGCACGGCGCTCATGAATGAGGCCTACTGGGAGCAGTGGACCGATGCCGACGGCATACTCGCCGGCGAGCGGACGCTGGTCGTTCCCATGGACACGGCCCGCGATATCGTCAAGAAGCGGTGGGGCGGATCGGGGGATGGTCACTGACCGCTACGGATGAGCCTGATGAGTCGTCCAATTCGTATCCTCGCCGCCGGACTGGCCATCTGCTGGGCTTCCGGTCCGGTGGTCGCACAGATTCTCGCCGATGAGTTGCCCGAGGAACTCGACGGAGTGGGCATCGTGCAGCGGCTCGACGCGCCGGTTCCACTCGATCTGATGTTCGTTGATCACACCGGCAAGGACATCATGCTGCGGGATCTGATCGTGGGTGAGCGACCGGTCATCCTGACGCTGAACTACTACAACTGTCCGATGCTGTGCTCGCTCACCCTCAACGGCATGGTTGACGGGCTGCGGGAAGTGGATTTGGACCTTGGCGCCGACTACGACATCGTGACGGTCAGCATCAACCCCGAGGAAGGTCCCGAACTGGCAGCCCAGAACCGCA
>JASMMN010000203.1 GCA_030748155.1 Phycisphaerales bacterium | reverse complement strand
TCGGCGATGTACACGCGGTTCATCGGGCCGTCATCGGGGTTCCGTCGAACAGCCCAACCTCGGGCCATTGAGAGCATGTCCGGATGGTCGCCGAGGAAGTCGCAGTCGAGTGACAACACCACATCGGCCTTGGAAAGATCGTGTACAGGTCGCAACGGACCGCCGAGTGCCGTTTCAAGACCAGCACGCTCCGCCGAGTTGCCGGTGGCATCCCACGTAGTCCACTGCGCCTTTGGGAATCGCTTCCGGATTGCCCGCTGCATGCGCTGCACACTCGGGGAGCCGGAAGATTCGCTCAGGAATCGCAGCCCCGCACCCTGCTCCTTCTCAAGGGCCTCACTTTGACCTTTCCACCATGCATCGAAATCGTCCCAGGTCTTTCTCGCCGCCTTGGCTGCGGCGCCGGGACGCAGATGCACCTGCCGGGTGCGATCGGGATCGTAGAGATCGAGCACGGTCGCCTGTTGCCAGCCGGTCAGCGCGCCAAGGCTTCCGGGGTGTCCGGGGTTTCCCTCGAGTTTCGTCGGCCGACCGTCATAACACGTCGCCAGAATGCCGGTTGCAACACCTTCGTGCTCGACGATGCTCGCAAACTGCTCAGAGACGCCGGGAATCGTCCCCTCGGGACGGCTCGCGTACGGCGCGATCACCTCGCGGGGCCAGCGGCGACACCCGGTCAGCCCGGCACCGGCGAGCGCCATCGAGGCACCCATGACCTTGAGGAAGCCCCGGCGGTCCGGACCATCCAGAAGCGCATCGGCACCAGAGGGAAACTCCTTGAACATGAAGTCGCGAAACTCGGGCGTATCGGCAACCTCGTCGAGGCTGCGCCAGTATCGACGACCATCGGAACCGTTTCCATTCACCGATGACATGTGGTGCAGTCCTGTGAAGGATGAAGATCGTTGATGTCCCGCCACCGCTCACCTTCGGCGAGCCGCTCCGCGGCATCCCAGTCCCAGCCCCATTCCAATTGGGTGACGAGATCAGGGTCACGAAGGTGCGGGTCAGGGTAGCGATGACACGTGAGGCACCAGCTCATGCTGAGCGATTCAACCTGCCAGACCCGGTCCATCGTGTCGACCCGTCCATGGCACTCGACACATCCCACGCCGCGGCTCACATGCGCGGAGTGATTGAAGTAGGTGTAGTCCGGAAGGTCGTGTACGCGTACCCACTGCACCGGAAGGCCGGTGCTGTAACTCTCCCACAGCGGTTTGAGCAACTTGCTCTCTGGATGAATCTGGGTATGACAATTCATGCACGTCTGGGTTGGTGGAATGGCTGCTTTCGCTGCGACCTCAACCGTGTTATGGCAGTAGCGACAGTCCATGCCGAGTTGCCCTGCGTGTACCGCGTGACTGAACGGGATGGGCTGCACCGGTTGGTAGCCGACATCGGTCGTCTTTGGGCTGAATCCGAAGGCCACGAGAAACGCGACGTACAACGGCGCAGACACGCCGAACACGATCGTTGCAGGCAACAACAGATTGGCCCACCGCGGAAAAACGAAGTGATATCGACCCATGTATGCACCGACCCCGTGCATTTGTGAAAAAACTAACGAAGCAGAAAGTTCAAGTGTCGTGATTCCGGATGCATCTGTCAAGATCGGGCGGGGGCTCACTTTGAGATTTGCCGCATGGCAGTTTTACGGGGCGAGGCCAAAGACGCGTCGAGCGGTGGCATCGGTCGCCAATTCGAAGTCGGCAAGCGAGATCCCCCGCCTCGCGGCGAGGAACTTGGCGACATGGATGACGTTGGCCGGCTGGTTCGGTCGCTGCCCGCGGAGCGGCTCGGGCGTGAGATACGGACTGTCGGTTTCCACCATCAACTGCTCGAGCGGCACGCGGTCCGAGGCGGCAGCCACATCCGCTGCGTTGCGATAGGTCACAACACCCGTAAACGACACTGCTGCCCCGAGTTGCAGCACCTTCTCCACATCAGGGGGGCCACCTGTGAAACAGTGAAACACGAATCGATCACCTGCAAGCGAGGTGCTTGCCAGTACCGCGAGCAGCGTGTCCAAAGCCTTTCGGCTGTGCAGGATGATCGGCAGCGGCGGTCCGCCTGCCGCATCGGTTGCCTCGATCAAATCCAACTGCCGCTCCAGCAACGACGCCTGCCGCTCCAGCGGGGGGTCTGGCCAGTGCCCGTCAAGCCCCATCTCCCCCCACGCCACGCACCGCGGTCCCCGGATCAGTCCGCCGAGTGCCTCCACATCATGCTCGCCGCCGGCCTCCGATGGATGAACCCCCGCCGTACACCAGACATCGGCGTGCCGCGAGGCCAATGTGCTCGCCGCCGCCGCATCATCAATGTCAACCGATACCGACACCATCCCCGTCACCCCCGCTGCTCGCGCTCGATCGAGGACCGCATCGATGCAATCCGCATACCGATCGCCGGTCAAGTGACAGTGGGTGTCAAACACATCGGACCTCGCCGCTCAGGAACCACTAGCCGGCTGAACAGGCAGTGGGTCATCTGTCGTCGGTGGTGGAAAAAAGGTTCTGGGATTCATCGTTACCTCGACCCGTTCACCACTGGGCATGACAAAGGAAAGCACGCTGCCCTGCGGGGGTCCCTCGCCGCTCGCCTGCAGAATCACCTCGCCCGTCCAAGATGCGGGCGTCGCGGTTTTCTCATTCTTTTTTCCTGTCTGCTTCCACCCCATAAACGTCACTTCAAGCCGTTCGGGTGACTTAATCTCGGGCGTCGATGGCTTGACATCCGACTCCATCCACAACTTGGTCTGCCCCCTTCCCCGCGGTGGAAGCAGCCTGACCTTGCTCGGGACCGCGCGGAGTGTCTGCTTCATGTCGCCCGTTGCACGAATGCCGAGATCGAGCGACTGACCGTCGTAGAAGTAGACCGTGACAACAGCCTCTTTGAGACCGGAATGGGTCAACTTGAGCCTGACCGGAAGGTGCAGCGTCTCGCCTGAGCCGACCACTTCGCCGGACACAACGGCTTCTGTGCACCCGCAACTGCTCGATGTCCGCATGACCTGGTAGGGCTCGGATGACGTGTTGATGAGCGAGAATGTGTGCTCGAGGTAGTGCGGCGGAGTTTCGAAGGACACAATCCCGAAGTCGTACTCGGTCTGCCCACGCAGCGGAACCCGCGGCCACAGCAGCCAGATGGTGATTGCCACCGCCACGAGCACAAGACCGGCGATGGCCTGCTGGCGAAGCCCCCGCCGGTTCTGAATCTCCGTTCCCATCCGCTTATCGTATCCCCTGCCGATGTGGCAGGGTCACAAGCCCACACCCCTATTCTCATCTCGTTCTGGGGGAACGGCTCGGCACGGGAATTGCAAACATGAAGGAATCCGGTCCCTCCCCAGGAGACTCCCATGAACATTGACCGCTTCACCACCATCGCCAGAGGGGCGGTCGCGACCGCGCAGTCGCTGGCCGTTGAATTCTCGCACACCGAGTTCGGTGCCCTGCACCTGCTGCAGGCGTTGCTGCAGGATGATCGGGGTATTGCCGCGGCGATCATTGAACGGAGCGGACATCACCCCTCCGCACTGGTCGAAATTGTCACGGCTGAACTCAATCGCATGCCGACGGTCACCGCCTCCAGCCCGAAGCCGCCATCGACCACGGGACCGCTCATGCAGGTCATCAGCAACGCTGAACAACTCGCCAGCAGCATGGGCGATCAGTACGTCTCGGTCGAGCATCTGTTGCTGGCGCTGGTCGAAACACCATCGCCTGCGAAGGAGGCCATGTCCGCCGTCGGGCTCGAACCGGGACTCATTCGCTCGGCCATCGAGGAGTTGCGAGCTGCTTCGGGTGTCGAGTGTATTGATGACCCCGAGGCCGAAGCCAACTACGAAGCCCTCAAAAAATACGCCGTGGACCTGACAGCCATGGCGCAGGTGGGAAAACTCGACCCGGTGATCGGCCGCGACGAAGAGATCCGACGCTGCATGCAGGTGCTCAGTCGCCGCACCAAGAACAACCCCGTCCTCATCGGTGAGCCGGGCGTGGGCAAGACCGCCATCGCAGAGGGCCTCGCCCAGCGGATCATCGACCGCGACTGCCCGACGACGCTGCGATTCGCGCGGATCATGGCGCTCGATGTGGGTGCCCTGCTCGCGGGCGCCAAATTCCGCGGCGAATTCGAAGACCGACTGAAAGCAGTACTCCGTGAAGTCACCGCCGCCGAAGGCCGCATTGTGCTGTTCATCGACGAACTGCACACGATCGTGGGCGCCGGTCAATCTGAAGGGGCTGTCAGCGCCGGCAATCTGCTCAAGCCAGCACTTGCACGCGGCGAGTTGCGATGCATCGGTGCCACGACCCTCGACGAATACCGCAAGCACATCGAAAAAGACGCCGCCTTTGAGCGGCGATTCCAGCCGGTGTTCGTGGACGAACCGAGCGTCGAAGACACCGTAGCCATTCTCCGCGGGCTCAAGGGACGGTACGAGGCGCACCACGGCATCCGTATTCAGGATGCAGCCCTTGTCGCTGCAGCCATGCTTTCGAACCGCTATATCTCCGATCGCTTCCTGCCGGACAAAGCAATCGACCTGCTCGATGAAGCCGCCTCGCAACTTCGAATCGAGAATGACTCGATGCCGGCCGAACTCGATGAACTCCGACGCCGCATCATGCAACTCGAGATCGAGCGAGAAGCACTCAAGAAGGAGAAGGACGCCGCCTCCCGCAAACGGCTCGGGTCAATCGAGGCGGAACTGGCCGACCTTGAGGAGCAGAACCAGACACTCACCGCACGATGGGATGTCGAGAAATCCGAACTTGATGAAGTCAGCGCTGTCAAGGAACGTATTGACGCGGCACGCATCGAACTGGAGCAGGCCCAGCGACGAGGCGATCTCGAAGCAGCCGCCCGCATCCAATACGGTGAAATCCCCGAACTCAACGAGCGGCTCGGCGAAGCAGAAGCGCAACTGGATACCCGGCAACAGGAAGGGCGCAACCTCGTCCGAGAGGAAGTGGACGCCGACATGATCGCCGAAGTCGTCGGCCGCTGGACCGGCATTCCCACCTCCAGACTCGTCGAAGGAGAACGCGATCGCCTCCTGCACATGGAATCAGATCTCGAGCGGCGTGTCATCGGCCAAGATGAGGCCGTCCATGCGGTCAGTGATGCCGTCCGCCGCAGCCGCGCGGGTCTGGGCGAACCCTCGCGTCCGATCGGCTCCTTCCTCTTCCTCGGCCCCACCGGTGTCGGCAAGACGGAATTGTGCAAGGCCCTCGCCGAGTTCCTCTTCAATACCGAAGATGCCATGGTCCGAATCGACATGAGCGAGTTCATGGAGCAACACGCCGTGGCGCGGCTGATTGGCGCCCCTCCCGGGTACATCGGCTACGAAGAAGGCGGTCGGCTGACCGAAGCGGTGCGGCGACGCCCCTACTGTGTGGTGCTCTTCGATGAAATGGAGAAGGCCCACCCCGATGTCAGCAACGTCCTCCTGCAGGTACTCGATGACGGTCGCCTGACCGATGGACACGGTCGCACCGTGGACTTCACCAACACCATCATCGTGATGACGAGCAACATTGGCTCACAGCAACTGCTCGAGATGAGTGATCGGGGCGACTCGGAGGACACTATTGATGCTCGGATGAAGGAGATGCTCAAGCAGGCCCTTCGTCCGGAACTGCTCAACCGCATCGACGAGACGATCGTGTTCCACAGCCTCGGCAAGGGGCAACTTCGCTCGATCGTCGAAATGCAACTCGGTCACCTCCGAACACGCATGGCCGAGCGAGACCTGCGCCTGCATGTCTCCGAGCGGGCCATGGATGCGCTTGCTGAGGCGGGGTGGGATCCGCAGTTCGGCGCGCGGCCGCTCAAGCGGGTCATTCAGCAGCAGATTGAGAACACGATTGCGATGAAAATGCTTGCAGGAGAACTGCTCGAGGGGCAGACCGCCGAGGTCGACTTCAAGAACAATGCCTTCACGTTCTCGTGCGTGGACTCGGAGGCGGAAATAAAAAAAGAATCCAAGCCAGAACCTTCTCATAAGTAAGCACTTACGTCGCATCCCGACATTCCGTAGCCGGCACCCCTCACACGCGATCCCGCCGACCGCACAGGTGGTGCATCACGGCGGGCTTCTCGTTGAGGCGGGAGTCGGAATCCGGAAGACGCATGTCGGCTTCTGCTCCGCCTCCCGCCTTTCGCAAAGGGGCCAGGTGCCGCCTGGGGGAATCTCGCTGATAGAGCCGCGGTGCGCCGGTGGCCCCCGGGCGGTACCTGACCCCGTAGCATTCGGGTGTGACACAACTGACGCTTCATACTGCTGGTGAATCGCACGGGCCGGGGGGCGTTGCCATTGTGGCTGGGCTTCCGGCCGGGCTTACGGTGGACACCGACTTCATCAACGCCGAACTGCGGCGTCGGCAAGGCGGGTATGGCCGTGGTGGCCGGCAACGTATTGAAGAAGACCACGTGGAGTGGCTGGGCGGTGTGCGACTCGGGCAAACGACCGGCGCGCCGGTGGCGATGTTGGTGCCCAATCGCGACAGCCGACTCGATGACCTCAAAGCCACGCCACCGGTCCATCGCCCGCGGCCGGGCCATGCCGATCTCGCTGGCGCGGTGAAATATGGCAGTGATGATTGCCGCAACGTGCTGGAGCGAGCAAGTGCACGCCAGACTGCAGCGCGGACCGCTGCGGGAGCGCTCGCAAGTTGCATGCTCTCAGAACTGGGCATTCGCGTCGTCGGCTATGTCACGGCGATGCGAGATGCCATCGTTGATCTCGATATCACCGAGAAGAACATCGACGAAGTCAGGATGAGCCGTGATGCGTCCAGCATGTATTGCCCAGACACGGCAGCAACCGCCGCGATGGAGGCATTTGTCCGCGAGGCAAAGGAGTCCAAGGACACCGTCGGTGGTCTCTGTCGCGCACATGTGCTCGGCGCTCCGATGGGACTCGGTACGTGCATGATCCGTAGCGACGGTCTCGATGCCAGACTCGCCGCAGCCGTCATGAGCATTCAGGCCTTTAAGAGTGTTGAGATCGGGCTCGGCCGAGCCGTTGCCGAACGCTGGGGCTCCGACGTACATGACGCCATTTCGTTTGATCCATCCGCGGAAGGCACACCCAGCCGGGGATTCGTGCGGGAGACCAACCACGCGGGCGGCATCGAAGGCGGCATGTCCAACGGCCAGCCCATCGTCGTGACCGGGGCCATGAAGCCGATCAGCACCTTGCTTCGCGGGATGCCGAGTGTCAATCTGCAGACGAAGCAGCTCGAACACAGCGATTACGAACGCAGCGATGTCTGCGCCGTGTCCGCAGCAAGCGTCGTGATGCAGCACGCCGTCGCCTTTGAGATCGCGGCGGCAATGCTTGAGAAGTTCGGCGGCGACTCGATGGACGAACTGCGAAACCGACTCTAGCCGGTCCACGCTCGTTGCTGCGCAGCGGCTTGGGCGAGCCACATGTCATGGCCGGTGGCGACTTCGCATCCAGCCCCGCGTGCATATCGCACAAACGGTGTTTCGATCGGATCGTAGATCGTCTCGATCGCGACGGTTCCCTCGGTGAACAACGCCGAAGCGTCGAGCCCGAGCGATTCAAAGACACTCTCATTCGGCGAAGACCCGTGGGCCATGCCGACCGAAGTCGCCTGTACAACGATGTCATAGGCCGTCGTTGCTGCCTCCCCGACAACGACCGGACCCAAACTTTCAAGATCCTCAGCCAACTGCTTGGCACGCTCGGTGGAGCGGTTGAACACCTCGATGCTCGATCCCCGCTGCAGCAGGATGGCTGCGGCTGCTCTGGCAACACCGCCAGCGCCGAGAATGGCCGCTCGGCCGCCATCGACTCGAGCATCCCGCTCCAGCAGTGGTTCGAGGATGCCGACAGCATCGGTGTTGTCCGCGCAGATACCGTTCTCGTCGACGATCAGCGTGTTGGCTGCTCCGCATGCCGCGGCGATGGCACTCACGTCACCACCCCGCTCACGCACGAACCGAACGAGATCCGACTTGTGCGGCAGCGTGATTGATGCCCCCCTAAAGTGCACGCTTGGGTGATCGATCAGCGTGGACAGCGTGGCTTTGAGTGATTCCCATCCGGCTGCCGTCGGAAGCGGCAGGTAAACACCGTTGAACTTCGCAGTTTCGAAGTCACGATTGTGCAGTTCATAGCCGGGTGACGCCCCGAGCGGATCACCAATCAACCCATAGATCAAAGTATCCGCATCAAGGCAACGGAACCTGTACCACGATTGCAACTGCTCAAGTATGGGCTGCCCTGGCGCCGTGGCCGAACTGTCATCAGCGGCGGCAAATGTCATCAACCCACCCCAGGCGCCCGCCATGATCCGGGACATCACGCCGTGGGGCCCCATGCACAGGGCGATCATCGGTTTGCTGCGGTCGGCCAGCAGGTCACGGCATTCCACTGCGTCTCGAACTGAACGGGCTCTCCAGACGAGTTTCACCGCGTCGCACTCCGCTTCCTGCATGTCACGCGTGATCCGGAGGAGATCGGCCGGCCTGCCGGTGAAGTCGTGAAAGGACAGCAGCAGTTTGGCCTGACCAAGACTCGCCGCGGCCGAGCGAACAGCCTCACTACGAGACCAGCGTGCGTATTCCACATCGACCCAAATCGGCGGGGTATCAAGGGCGGCAATCTGGTCGATCCACTCAGCGAGATCCTCGTCGGTTCCCCCGAACCCGCCGCCTTCCTCCACACTTCGCAGCGTCAAGATGCTGCCGACATCGGTGTCCCGAACGACCGTCGCGAGAAGCGATGGGCCCGCATCCACGACCAAGTCGAGCCGCCATTCGATGAGATCGCCGCCACTCCCGGCCGCGTGATTGGCGGCACCGATCGCCTTGCCAAGGTCGGCTGGATCACGCACTGCAATCGGTACCGTAATGATCGACACGGAGTCAAGGTAGCAGGCCCCGGACATGGCGCATCGATCATCCGGGTAGGCTGCCGCCGTGGCGTGCCCCGAAGACATCGACCCGGACCCGACGATCATCCTTCGCAATGCCGCGGCCACCCTGCGAATGTGGACCCGCGGCGATCTGCGGCACGACGAATTGACCACGCCGATTCGGTTTGTCCCCGCCTCGGACGGACGGCTCGTCGCGGCGGTCACGACTGGAATTCTCGCCGCCGAAGACTGCGCGATGACACTGCCTGACGAGCAGTCGCCGGCGATGGAATTGACCGTCACGCTCTCGGCATTCGAAGCAACAGGTGCCGCCGAAGCCGATTCGGATCGCTGGCGAATCTACCACGGCAACCCGCCGCACAGCCGATGGGCGGCGATCGAACTGGAAGCAGCCCGGTTTCGCGGTTCGATCATCGACGGGGCCGCGTTGCAGCACCCCAATCCGCTGGCATCAGTCGAGCCGCAACTATGTGGACTGCTCAATCGTGAGCATCAGGATGAAGTGCGGAGTCTGATGAAGCGTGAACTCGATCTTGACTCGGAAGACCCCCGCGTCGTCGGCATCGACCCGCTCGGGCTTGACATCCGAAACCGGTTTGATGTGGTGCGGATCGGGTTTGCAGCAGAGATCACCGATCCGGTGACAGCGGAGGCGGTTGTGCGGGCGGCCGTGAAGGGGTCAGGCTCGGGTACCTGACCCTGCTTCTCGCACCCGCTCCACGATGTCGGTGCTGCCGAGCCCCGGGTGGTGGGCGAGCACCCGGCACTCGATTCCCAATTCCATCAGAAATGAATACTCACTGATGTCCTCAACGGCGTAATCGCCGCCCTTGACGTACAGGTCGGGACGGGTTGATTCGATCAGTTCTGCCGCCGTTGGCTCGCCAAATGGCACGACGTAGTCCACGCAGGCCAGTTCGGACAGGATCGCCATGCGGTCATCCAATCCGTACACCGGTCGCCCCTGGCCTTTCATCCTTCTCACCTGCTCGTCGCAGTTGATACCCACGATGAGTACATCGCCCTGCTCACGAGCGTCCCGCAGATAGGCCACGTGCCCGGCATGGATCACATCGAAACACCCATTGGTCAGCACGACGCGGTGGCCGGCCTCGCGGTGGGCAGCGAGTTCAAGTTGCAGATCCCGAAGATTGCGGACCTTGCCGGTCTGAGGCGACTGGAGACGCAGTACTTCCTGAGCAACCTTGGCAAGCGGAATTGCGTGGGCGCCGAAGGTCTCGACCTCCAGACCCGCGGCAGCATTTGAGAGCGCCACGGCCTCTGGCCAGGACAGATCGTGGCACCGCGCCGCCGTGATGGCCGCAAGCACCATGTCACCGGCCCCGGTCACGTCGTAGACCTCCCGCTCGCTGGTGGCGATCAACTCCGCTTCACCGCCACGCTCCAGCAGCAACGCCCCACGCTTGTCCAGTGTGATGACGATGGCATCGAGACGACACCGCTCAAGTAGGTCAGTCGCCATCGCCGCCGGATCAACCAGACCACCGCAGGCTCGCTCGGCTTCGGTGCGGTTGGGCGTCATGACATCTGCGCCGGCATATCGCTCGTAGTCGTCGATATTCGCTGGATCGACAAGCACCGGAATGCCAGCAGCCTTTGCCGCATCAATCACGACGCGGCACAATTCCGGCGTACAGACACCTTTGCCGTAATCCTCGATGCACACTGCGTCCATACCGGCCAACATCGCCAGTGCCCGCTCGCGGACCGCTGACGAAGTGACTTCAGACAGCGGTGACGACGACTCGATGTCGATGCGGAACATCTTCTGGGGATGACGATGCTGAGCCAGACCAACCAGACTCCGCTTGATGGTCGTGGGCCGGTCGGCATCGATAACAAGCCCGTCAACGGCGCACCCGGAAGCTTCCACGGCAGTGCGAAGATGCCCGCCGCCACCGTCACCCCCGATGACACCGCAGCACTGCACCAGGCCCCCGAGCCCGGCCAGACAAGCGGCCACATTCGAAGCCCCGCCACCCGTTCGTTCAACGCGATCGACGGTCAACACCGGCACCGGCGCGTCGGGACTCAGGCGGGATGCATCGCCGTGCACCAACTCGTCGAGCATGAAGTCTCCGATGACCAATACCTTGAAGGCGCCGAATCCGGCCAGTGATGTCAAGAGATCGCTCATGCAGACTCCGACGAAGCGAACACGCCGAGGAGGCGACGCTCAAGTTCTTCACGGCCGGAAACGAAGTTCAGCGTCAGTCGCGGAACCAAAACCGGCACCTGAAGTGCCGACCAGTCTACCAGTGGTTGCAACTTGACCCAATCTTTGCCCGTAACCAGCAGCGCATCGGCTCTCGTGCACGCTTCCGCCAATCGCTGCATTTCATGGCACGTGACGGGGGCGTGGTCCCGAGCCGCGACATCGGCGACGATCACGCCTCCCGCTTCGACGATCTGATGACGAACTCCCTCCGCAGTAGCGATGCCAAGCCGTGTGATGACCCGTATGCCATCGAGTGAGTCCAGTGTGGTTTCGCCGTCGACATCGAATCTGCTCAAACCAGTCCAGGCATGATCACACCACGCCGTCGGATCGCGGCCGTGCAACATGCTGATTCGCTTGCGCAGTACAGGGTCAACACTCGCAGCATGTGTCACCAGCACATCGGTGGCGCGGCTGAGCGATGAAAGCGGCTCTCGCAATCGACCCGCGGGGAATACTCGCTCGGCATCGAGCGATCGCCTCGCATCAATGAGTGCCAAGTCGAGTTGCCTCGCCACAAACCGATGTTGAAACCCGTCATCCAGCACGACAACATCACGCGACGGATCCTTCTTCAGGAAAGCCTTGATGGCACCCACGCGATCTGGATCCGCCAGCACTGGTACGCCCGGAAGCATCTGCTCATGTTCCATGGCTTCATCGGACAGTTGAGATCTTCCAGCGGCATACCCACGCAGCGCCACGAGGGGCGAGTGGCCGCGGGCCTGTAGCAGGCGAACGATCCACTGTACGGTCGGCGTCTTGCCCGTTCCGCCCATCGTGACGTTCCCCACCGAAATCACAGGACATCCGACATCGACTACCCGATCGCCACGGTCGAAGCGACGATTCCGGTACGCCATCGTGGCGGAATAGAACTTCGAAGCCAGCGTCGTGAGTGGATTCATGTGAACTCGCCCTTCAGCAGCCGCTCCAAGAGCGGCAGCGGCAGACCCATGATCGTCGATGGGTGGCCCTCGTACCGAATCGGCCAGTCCGCGTCGATGCGGTCCCTCAAGTTGTAGCCACCAGCCTTGCCCCGCCAGGCTTCGGAGGCGACATAGACCTCGATGTCGGCGTCCGAAACATCTCCGAGCCATACCTCAGCGAACTCGACGCCAATTCGGCGGTCTTCGCCCGGCAGGAGCAGGCACAAACCCGTCCAGACGCGGTGTGATCCACTACGAAATCCGTAAATCATGTCCGTCGCCTCCGCCGCATCGCCCGGCTGACCGATCAACACGCCATCATGCTCGCACACGGTGTCGCCGGCGATGATCGGAAGTTCCTCCAAACCAGACCCCTTCAGATCGGTGACATCACGGGCCGCGCGGGCCTTGAGCCACGCCAGCGCGGTTGTCCATTCGGCTGGTCCTGTCTGCTCGGGCGACAACGCTCCATCATCCACCTGTCCGAGCAGTACCTCAACCTCCCACCCTGCCTCCTCCAACAACATACGCCGACGCGGAGATCGGCTGGCAAGGATGATGCGAGGCGAAGTCATCGAGCCCCTCGCTCGGCCAGTGCTTCGACGCGTTCCATCACCGGATCTACGCCAAGCCGCCGCATGATGGAGTCACCGATACGCCGATCGCGATAGGTTGGATGCTCGCCCTGGTTGAGCGGCGCCCGAATCGCAAGTTCCGCGTGATTCCATGGGCCGACGATGGCCGGATCGGTGGGTCCATACAGACCGAGACAACGAGCCCCGAGACCAAGTGCCATATGCAGGGCCGCCGAGTCGTTGGACACTGTGAATGTGGCGGCTTCGATGAGTGCCATCAACTGCCCTACGTCGGTCCGACCGGAAAAATCGACCACTTCGATGCCGCGAGATCGAATGACATCAGCAACGGCGGCCACGGCTGCGGATTCGTCGCCGCTCCCCGGCAAAGCGACCCACTCGGCGAGGCCGCCCTTGACAATCCGGTCTGCAAGATCACTCCAGTGGGAAACCGGCCAAGCCTTGCTCGGCCACCGGCTGGTGACCGCCAACACCGTGAAGGGACCCTCGGGCAGCGTCTTGCGACATGCTGCCCACCACGCGACCCCGGCAGCAGGCACATACAAAGATGTATCAGCCACCGGTTCACTCCCGGCAGCCTGAGCAAGAAGCAGCATTCGGTCTACCTCGTGGGTTCCAACAGGCACGCGAACACGGCGATTGCACGCCATCCAAGCACCTTCACGAGCCGCCCGGTCGCCAACGCGAATCGGAGCCTTGCTCGCCCTCAACATGAGCCCGGTACGTGCCAGCCCCTGGCAATCGATCGCCAGATCCCACTGACCACGGCCAAGCTCCGAGAGCCACCGACGCATGTCCATCCACTTTCGGGGTCGCCGCCAGCCTCCACGAAAGGCTTCCCGGGGAAATGGAATGACACCGGACAAGGCGGGGTGGGCCTCGACGGCGGGGCAGAAGGTCGTCTGGACCACCCAGTGAATCGCCGCTTCGGGCCAGTGAGCCCGGAGACTCGCAAGCACTGGCACAGTACGGCATACATCACCGAGGGCACTTGGCCTCAGCAGGAGGATTCGCCGGATTGGTATCGTGTCCACCATCTGTGATCATTGTGGAATCGGTGAGCGTTTGAACTGGTCACCGAAGGCCGCGACGATCATACTGCCCACCTTCGACTTCCCGAGGCCCAGACGCCTCGCACCACCATGACTTGCCCACCAACACCAATCAATCCACGAGATGATGACGACATCCCCGCCTTGGCGGACTCTCAGGCTCCGGCCCCGAAGCCGAAGAAACCGTTGCCTGGCGGCACCGACGGACCGAAGGAGATCGACTGCGGAGCGGCTTCGCAGGCCGGATCATCCACCGGCGGCTTCGACACGGTGCTGGGCAAGATCGTCGTCGCCTCCGGTCTCGTCACCGAAGACGAATTGGAGCAGTGCCGCGCCCAGATCGACGAGGAGGAGGGTGACCGCACGCTCTCGGATCTGCTGATCGAACACAGTTTGCTGACGGACCGGCAGATGAGTCGCCTCCGCAAGGAGTTCGACGCCCGCAAGTCAGGGCAGAAGATTCACGGCTACTAGATCAAGAAGAAACTCGGCGCTGGCGCCATGGCGACGGTCTTCCTCGCCGAGCAACTCAGCCTGCATCGCCTCGTTGCCATCAAGGTGCTGCCCACCAAGTTTTCGCGAGACCAGAACTTCATCGATCGGTTCTACAAGGAAGGTCGCGCTGCAGCGAGGCTCAACCACCCCAACATCGTGCAAGCCTACGATGTCGGTCATTCGGGCGAGCATCACTACTTCGTCATGGAGTACGTCGAGGGTGACACCGTATACGAGCGGATCCAGCAACAGAACCGGATTCCTGAAAAGGATGCCATCGAGATCCTCATCCAGTCTGCGGGGGCCCTTCACCATGCCCACCAGATGGGCTTCGTTCACCGGGACATCAAACCCAAGAATCTCATGCTCACACCTTCAGGGCAAGTGAAGGTCGCCGATCTGGGTCTCGCGAGAAATCTCGCGGATGTGGAGGCAGCAGAGCAGGAGAAGGGCCGCGCCTACGGCACACCGTTCTATATCAGCCCAGAGCAGATCCGCGGCGAACTGGACATCGGCCCGCCCGCCGACATCTACGGCCTCGGTGCCACCGCCTATCACATGGTCACCGGGCATGTCCCGTTTTCAGGCAAGAACCCCAGCGATGTCATGCGGCAACACCTCAAAACAGAACTCAAGCCGCCGGACCAACTCAACCCGTCGCTCTCGGCGGGCTTCTGCCAAGTCATCGAAATGATGCTCGCCAAGAACCGAGCGGACCGCTATCGATCAGCATCCGACCTACTGGAAGATCTGCAGCGACTCGCCGATGGTCGGTCACCGGTCATCGCAAAGCCCAAGTTGGATCTGGCTGACCTTGCCGTCCCAATCGACAGCGACGAGCCGGCTGAACTCCGAGTCAAGCCCCGAAACGACCATTCGAACATGTCGCCGCTGCTCATCGCAAGCATCGTGCTGAATGTGCTGCTGCTCGTGATGTTGATAGTCTTCGCCTTGAAATAACCCGTCAATCACCCAATTCAAGCACCATTTCCACTTCCACCGTGGCGCCAAGCGGCAAGGACACCGATCCGACTGCCGCCCTTGCATGCCGCCCAGCCTCGCCAAACACCTCAACAAGCAGGGTGCTGACGGCATCGGCGATGGCGGGTTGACCGTGGAAGTCGGCGTCTGAGGCGACAAAGACACCCACCCGCAGCACGCCGGTGATGCGATCAAGATCACCGCCGAGAGCCTCCCGCAACGCCGCTAACGCATTGATCGCGCAGCAGCGGGCGGCAGTCGCAGCATCGTCGGGGCTGACCGATGAAGGCACTGGACCGCTTGCGAGCAGTACGCCATCCCGCATCGGTATCTGCCCGCTGACAAAGGCCAGCCCATCGCCAATCCGAACCGGAAGATAGGCGGCAACCGGCTTTGGAGCCTCTGGAAGCGTGATTCCCATGTCCAAGAGTGCCGATTCAGCCCTGCTCATTGTCAGATTCCTTGTACTGGCGCGGCCTTTGGGGCTTGACTGGCTCCAAAGACTGGGTACGCTTCACAGGTCGGGTGTCCCCGACGGACCGGGCGTCCAGCGTCCATATATACAGGTTCTTCCCGTTCTCATACGCCGATCGGCCTTCGGGTCTTCATTCATTCGGCTCCCCGGTCGACAACCCAGTGCCCTCCATGTGCATGGAACCTCGTCGAATTCTCCTATTTGTCGAGCCATTTGCTGCGTATGGAGCGTCGCGGCGTGTCCGACCCGTATGACACCACGCCTTGCATTACGCACTCAAGAGTGTGCCTTGGCGAAACCGCAGTTGGAGTCCACACGAATCTCCTTTATGGGCTACGCCGCGACATGAGTCAACGCCCCCTGCGTTTCTCATGGGAAACCCCCTGTGGGTAGACCATGTCATCGTTCTTTCATACCTTATCCCGTTCTACACCCCACTCAGGAGACTCTAGGTCATGCAGACACGACCCCAACCCCGCCGAGGCTTCACGATTGTCGAGCTGATGATCGTCGTGGCCATCATCGGCCTTCTGATGGCGCTGCTCTTGCCAGCGCTCTCGTCGGCTCTTCGCAACTCCCAGGCCGCCCACGACAAAGTCGTCATCAAAGGTGTCGGCATGGCCACCACCAACTCGGCCGAGGACTATGACGATCGGTTCATCCGACCAAGCTTGGTTGCCCGCGGCCCTTACTCGTTCCGCAACAGGAACTACGGCTATGTCGCAGGCAAAGGCCTTGAGGGCAAGGGCTGGGACTCCTCCGAGAGCCTGTACTCCGTCATGATCATGATGAAGTACCTCAGCCCTCCGAACTGCGTCAGTCCGGTTGACAACAATCCGATGCTGGGTGCCAAGGGTGAGGTCGAGGAACTCGCCTCCGGGAGTATTGTCGACTACGACTACTCCGTATTCAACCCTGGCCAGGCCGTCGATAATGTCTTCTCATCCCCAGAGGGCTTCTGGGACACGGGTTTCTATTGTCAACTCGACGACGACGAAGTTGACCACGCCTCCTACGCCCATCAGACGCTTGCCGGTCGGCGCTACAAGAAGTGGATGGGTCTCTCCACAACGATCTGCCCGCTCTACGCCACACGTGGCACGACCAACGGGCAGGATGATGACGGGACTGTCACAAATGCAGACGATCTGCTTGACGGCATCCCCGCTCTTGACGGCGATGGCTTCAGGTTTTCTCCCGTACTCGACCAACTCGGCCCCCGCAAGACGTGGAATGGCCACATGTACACCTCCGACGGCACAGTGTCCACCGTGGATAACTTCCTTGAGTTCAAGCACTACACGACTGGACAGGAAGACAACAACAGTTACAGCAAGCCGCTGCCGGACAACATGTATGAGTGTGAATTCACACTCGAGTGGAGTCCCGAGGAGAATTCAGGCGGAGACACCTATGGTCATGGCGCCTCCGACAACTTCCTCAGTTACACCAACAACGCCAACGCCGCTGGCAGCTGGGGCATGGCTTCCATGATGTGCCTGCCCGGCGGGGGCAACACCTACTGGCGGTATGGTTCCGATTCGTACTTCCTCACGAAACGACTGACCTTCGATCCGCTTATTGAATAGGATCAATGCCGACATCAGCACCGCCTCGATTTCCGAGGCGGTGCTGTTTTTTCGGTACCCTTCCATACGCTCCCTACATGGGCGATCCGATCATGCCACACCGCATACGCGCCTTTACACTCGTTGAACTGCTGACGGTTATCACGATCATCGCCATCCTCATGGCGATCATTCTGCCATCCATCGGCGGCGCGCAGCGAAGCGCCCGGGAAGCGCAGGAACGCAAACAACTCGGCGATGTGAATACGGCTTGGAAAACATGGGCCACCTCGCATCACAACGCCTACCCGATCCCGGGTTTGGTCAGACGTCAACGATTCGACGTCAACGGCAACGGCGTCGATTCGGGTGACCCATTTGTCATGGGCAGCGGACGCGAGAATGCGGTGTGGAATGACCATGCTTCCGTACTCTCCCTCTGTCTCATGGAGAACCTGCTCTCACCGGAGCAACTCGTTTCGCCAAACGAGTACAGCGACGTTGTCTATGTGTACGACAGTTATGACTACAAGGTGCTCGGCGCTCCGGATGGAGATGACACCGAGAAATGGGACCGAGGCTTCTCCAACGACCTGCTCGGACAGCACGCTGGTTACTGCCACAACTCCTACGCCGTCATGCCTCTCGCTGGCGAGCGACGTCGCGATCAATGGGATCGGCCCGGCGATTCCTCCTTCGTCGTTGTTGCGACCCGTGGGCCGCTTGAAGGCGATGCCACACTGCTCAACGAAGAAGTCGATGACAACGGCACAATCACGACGCCTGCATCGAACACTGCTTTTTTGATGGCCAAGGCGGGGGCATGGCGTGGCATTCTCGTCTACGCCGATGGTCATACCGACATCGCCGACGGGTTCTATCCGCAAGGTTCCACCTACGAGCGGATCGAGCCCGACGGAACCCGCTTGACACTGCCCGACAACATCTTCAAGGGCGATGTCGAGCCCGATGTTCCCTATCAAAGCCCAACGCCGGAGCTTCTTGGAAGGGATATTCTGCTGACCCATACGGACTACGATGAGAATGACAGCAGTTCTTGGTTCTCCGAATCAGAGATCAATCCATTCGACATCACCTTCACGCCACTTCACGACTGAGCAGGGTCGCGTGCGGTAGCCTGCGCCGGTGATGTTCGGTCTTGTCTTCTCCATCCTGCTTGTAACCGCGCCAACACAAATGACCGCGGCAATCCCGGCTGACCGCAAAGCCAGCGTCGTAGCGGTCATTCCGATCCGCGGACCCATTGACGCCATAACGAAAGCATCGCTCGAGCAGCGACTGGCGATGGCCTCCGAGGCCGGCGCCGACGCGGTTGTTGTCGAACTCGACACCCCGGGAGGCGAGCTGCTGGCTACGCTCGAAATGACCAATCTGCTACGAACCAAAGCACCCACCAACACCGTCGCGTGGGTGAACCCGTTCGCCTTCTCGGCTGGCACGATCATTGCGCTCTCGGCGAGGGAGATCGTCACCGCGCCCGATGCGATGCTCGGGGATGCAGCGCCGGTCACACCGTTCGGACCGATCCCGGCCACCGAACGGGCGAAGATCGAGTCGCCCCTACTTGCCGAAGTCATCGACGAAGCAAGACGCCACCACTACGACGAGCGGCTCGTGCAAGCCTTCGTCAGCGTCGGCATCGAACTGTGGTTGCTTCGCGACCGCGGCACCGGCGAAGTGGTCTTCGTCGATCGCGATGAGTACGAATCCGTATATGGTGTGCCACCAAGCGAGTCCTTGACCTCCATCACGCCGCCGCCGAGCGATCAGCCCTTTGTCGTCAGCCCGCTGCTCACGATGCTCGCCGGCATGCAGCCCCCCGCCCAAGATGTGCCCGATGACATCGCGGGGGAGCCCATGCTCCCGGAGGTCCGCGAGGCCCTCACCGCAGACGATGCAGAACGGTTCGATGTACTTGGTCAGGTCGTGTCAGATGATCGACTGCTCACGCTCAAACCGTGGCAAGCCGAGGCCTACGGCTTGTCCGTCGGCACCATTGCCAACGATGATGAACTGCGGGCCTTCTTCGGCGCCGACAGGATCGTCCGTATCGAACCGAAGTGGTCCGAATCATTGGTGCAGGTGCTCATGTCGTGGCCGATCCGAACGGCCTTCATTGCCGTCTTCGTCCTCTGCATCCTGATTGAAATGGCACTTCCGGGCACGGGGTGGTTCGGACTCGGAGCCGTGATCGCTCTCGTTGTGCTGCTCGGTACACCAATGCTCATCGGGATGGCATCCTGGTGGGATCTCGCTGCAGTGCTCGCGGGCATCATCTTGATCGGCGTGGAGATTCTGATCGTTCCCGGAACGCTGATCGCCGGCATGCTTGGCGCGTTGCTGCTGCTGCTCGGGCTCGTGGGGAGCGCTGTGTCGGGCGATCTGAGTTCGACCGCGACGCAGGAACAAGTCGTTCGCGGCGGGCTCATCGTGCTGGTCGGGGTTGCCGTCGGGTGGATCCTCGCCTGGATGCTCCTCAAACGTCTCGGCGGGGTTCGGGCTGGCCGCGGCATTGTGCTCTTCGAGACGGTCGGTCAGTCGGAGGGTCGCCCGCAGCGCCCCGATTCCAGAATCGGCGATATGGGCATCACGCTGACCGATCTGCGGCCCTCTGGACGAATCGATCTCGATGGGCACACGATTGATGCGGTATGCTCAGGACGGTGGATCGAGGCTGGCACCAAGGTGCGCATCACCCGTGATGGTCTCGTCGTAGAAGTGGAGCCTTGCGAGTGAATATGCTGCTGGCCCAAGCGGTCGATGATGGCGGCACCACCCTGTTGTGGGGATTCTTGTTGCTGGCCGCGATGATTTTCCTCATCGCCATGGAGTTAGTCGTCCCGAGCGGCGGTATTCTCGCCGTTGCGGCGGCGGCGGCGCTGATCGGCGCGATCGCCGCATTCTTCATGCACGGCACCAGCACCGGGCTTGCCGCGCTGGCCGCCGTCATCGTGCTCGGACCGATCGCTGCGTGGCTCGGCTGGAAATGGTGGTCTGAGACCGACATGGCCAACCGAATGGTGCTCAATACGCGGGACACCAAAGACTCGCGATCACACAGCGGATTGATGGGAAAAATCGGAACCGCCGAAACAGATCTCCGGCCGATCGGAACCGTTCGAATCGATGACCGGCGGCACGATGCGCTCTCAGATCACGGATTCATCACTGCGGGTGCTCAGATCGCCGTTGTGGAAGTGCTCGACAACCAATTGAAAGTTCGTCTGCTCCCCGAGGAGAAGTCATGACATTGTTTCTTTCCATGAGTGAGATTTGGATCGGTGCCATCATCGTCGGCGGGGTCATCCTGCTGATCGTCTTCCTGTTCGCCTTCCAGTACATCGGTCTGTGGTTGCAGGCGTGGGTCTCGGGTGCCTCGGTTCGCTTCATCGATCTGGTGATGATGCGATTTCGGAAGGTCAAGCCGCGACTCATCGTCGAGAATCGCATCACGGCCAAGAAAGCTGGCATCGATCTGACAACCGCCCAACTTGAATCGCACTACCTCGCCGGTGGGCACGTGACCGCAGTCACCCGCGCCGTGATCGCCGCCAAGAAAGCCAAGATCGACCTCGCTTGGGACATCGCCACGGCGATCGATCTTGCAGGTCGTGATATTCTCGAGGCCGTACGCACCAGCGTCAATCCCAAGGTCATTGATTGCCCCAGTGTGGAGAGCAACCGACCCACCATCGACGCGGTCGCGAGCGACGGCATCAAACTCTGCGCGCGCGCTCGCGTCACGGTCCGCACCAACATCGCAAGGCTCGTGGGCGGCGCGACCGAAGAAACCATCGTCGCGCGGGTCGGTGAAGGCATCGTCTCGACGATCGGCTCGGCCAAGAATCATCTCGCCGTCCTTGAGAACCCCGATGACATCTCTCGAACTGTTCTCGAGAAGGGCCTCGACGCCGGCACCGCCTACGAGATCCTCTCGATCGACATCGCCGATATCGACGTGGGCGAGAACATCGGCGCTCGCCTGCAAGCCGATCAGGCCTCTGCCGACACCAAGCGGTACCAAGCGACCGCCGAGCAGCGGCGCGCGATGGCCGTCGCGCTCGAGGCCGAACACAAGGCCGAGGTCGAAAAGAACAAGGCACTCGTTGTTCTGGCGGAAGCGGAAGTCCCGAAGGCCATGGCCGACGCCTTCCGAAGCGGGAACATGGGCATCATGGACTACTACCGCATGAAGAACCTCGTGGCCGACACCGACATGCGGCAGTCGATCGCGGGCGACCCCGACATGCCGGGGACCAAGGGCGAGGGCTGATCCCTCGCGTCCCCCGTGAGTACATCGACCGATCCCGTGACGTGGACT
>JASMMN010000202.1 GCA_030748155.1 Phycisphaerales bacterium | reverse complement strand
TGAGTACCAGGATACGAACCACGCGCAGTTTGTCATCGCTAGCAGCATCGCAGCAGCGCATGGGAACATCTGTGTGGTCGGTGATCCTGATCAATCCATCTATGCGTGGCGCGGCGCGGACATCACGAACATCCTGGACTTCGAGTCCCAGTATGTCGGTGCCACGACTGTCTCGCTCGGGCAGAACTTCCGAAGCACCGCCATGATCGTGGCGGCCTCCGCCGGACTGATTGCCTGCAACGAGAGCCACAGGGCGCGCGAACTGCACACCGAACTCGGAGACGGCGAGCGGCCCGTGCTGTTCGGGGCCATGGACGAACACGCCGAGGCGCAGGAAGTAGTCGAAGGGTTTCAGCGGCTCCATCAGGAGGACGGGATTCCCTGGAATGAAATGGTCGTGCTTTACAGGCTCAACGCCATCAGCCGGGTGCTTGAGGAGATGTTCCGAGCCGCTGATGTTCCACACATTGTCGCGAGGGGCACGGCCTTCTATCAGCGGAAGGAAATCAAGGATGCGCTGAGTTATCTGCGGGTGCTGCACAATCAGGCTGATGACATTTCCCTGCGGCGCATCGTCAATGTTCCAGCCCGCGGTATTGGCGGCACGAGCATGGCCCGGATTGAGCGATTTGCGGCTCGGCATGGACTCGGCTTGGCCGAAGCAATGCGGCGACGCAGCGAGATCGAAGGTCTCGGCAAGCGTGCCGGGGCGGCCGTTGACCGGTTCATTGCAATGATCGATGGATGGCAGAGAGCGATGTCGGGTGGGCCGGTCGAGATCTCGCTGGCGGCCTTGGTGGCGCGCGTACTGGACGAATCGGGCATGGAGCAGTCGCTGCGGTCCAACGCTCAAGAGGAAGACATCGACCGGGTGGCCAACTTGCAGGAACTGGTCAGCGCGGCGAGTGAGCGGGAACTTGAGCAGAATGCCGCTGCCGAGGTCGATGTGCCTGCCTCGCTTGCCGGCAGGCTCGCTTCGTGGCTTGAGTCGATCACGCTTGTGGCCGATGCGGACATGATCGATCCGGAGCAGGGTGCTGTAACGTTGATGAGTCTGCATGCCTCCAAAGGCCTGGAATTCGATGTCGTAGCGATCGTCGCCTGCGAGCAGGGCGTACTGCCGCACGCGCGAGTTCTGGATGACATCGGACAGATGGAGGAAGAACGCAGACTCTGCTACGTGGGTATGACACGGGCCCGCAAGCATTTGCTGATGGGGCATGCCAATTCGCGGATGCAGCGTGGCAAGCATGAGCGGATGTCACCAAGCAGGTTCCTTGATGAGATTCCCGCGGACTCTGTGTGCCAAATCCATGCTGATGATTCGTGGCAGGCCAATCAGGTTGTGGAAATCACCGTGCATGTGGGGCAGCCCGTGCGGCATCCTCGCTTCGGCCTCGGGCGGGTGCTGCGGCTTGGTCGGCGACCACAAGGCGCGACGATCACGGTTGACTTCGTCGAGTTCGGGCCTCGGACGTTGCCGGCATCGCATGCCTCCCTTGAGCCAACTGGCAACTGTGACATCGACTTCTGAGATGGGCGAGTCTTCTGAACCTGATTTCTTCGTCGATGCTTGCCTTGCAAAGGGGTTTGCGCTGGCCGGCGTGACGCCATGCCAGCCGCCGCCTCGCGCCGATGCGATGCAGGCGTGGCTTGATGGGCACATGCACGGGACGATGGCATGGATGGCCCGCAACGTCAATCACCGCATGGACCCGGCAGGGCTGCTCTCAGGGGCCCGGTCGATCATCTGTGTTGCGGACCGCTACGAGGCGCCGCATCAGGAGCGGGGGCAGATTGCTGCGTATGCCAAGGGACGCGACTACCACAGGGTCATGAAGCGGCGGCTGCATCAACTCTGCGATGCATGGAAGGAGCGCTGGCCCGATGCGTCGTTCCGTGCTTGTGTCGATACGGCTCCCATCATGGAGCGGGCGCATGCCGAGGCGGCAGGGCTTGGTCGTATCGGAAAGCACACATTGTTGATCGAGCAGGGCGTCGGTTCGTGGCTGTTGCTTGGTGAGATCCTGACCACCTTGGACATACTGCCGACGCCCGCTGCCGATGATGACCCCTGCGGCACCTGCACACGCTGCATCGATGCGTGTCCGACCGAGGCGCTCACGCCATGGCATCTCGACGCTCGCCGCTGCATTGCTGCGCTCACAATCGAGCATCGTGGTGTGATTCCAGCCGAACTGCATGCGGGCATTGGCTCGTGGCTCTTCGGATGCGATGTGTGTCAGCAGGTGTGCCCACATAACCAGCCTACCGAGCGTTCTGATGCTGTCGTTGTAAAAAAATCGTACACGCCCCTGCTTCACGAACTTGAGATACTCGATGTGCTTCGGTGGACCGAGCAGGATCGTGTTCGCTTGTTGCAGGGAACGCCCTTGACGCGAGCGACGCTGGACATGTGGCATCGCAATGCATGTATCGCGGCTGCGGAGTACGGGGGCGACGCGTTGATCCGTCAGGCGATCAGTGACCTTGCCGGCTCAGAAGAAGCACCGAAGATGGTGCAAGAGGCGGCGAAGGCGACGTGGAGACGCATCACTGGGGAGCCAGCGTCATGACGGCCTGCTGAAGGCTCGCTGCATCGGCAATTTCGCCAGATTGAATCTTGCCGGTGATGGTCTACAGCGTGGAGAGTACGTTTTGTATCTGGGCGAGTGTCGGTGTTGGTGCCCCGGTTGGAGCCGGAAGACCCGTCAACTTCCAGCCGGCCGAAGTCAGTTCCGCCGGTGTCTCGAGGGTCATGGGTATGCCGAGGTTCTCAATTGTCGCGGTGCAGGTGATCGTGGCGGTGTCCGGGCCGGACTGCTGCACGCCTTCGAGGGTCGCCTGAGTCATCCCACCGCCATCGGCTCCTGCCATGGACTGCACCGCAGTTGCCATCATGGAGGCGTTGGGATCGCTTGCCAGCGGCGATGCTTCGATCGCCGCGGTGAAGTCCGCCACAGCCTTGTTCAAACCGGCATCGAGGTCCAGAATCGCGCACGGCTGTGAGGGCGTATCGCACTTCATCAGCGGTCGCAGGGCGGCGATCTGCTCCGACTTGGGCATTCCGATGATGGACACCAATGAAGTGGCGAGCGCGTTCAAATCTGGATCAACGGATGCCCCATCTGTTCCGCCTGCAGGTGACTCATCCGGAGTCGGCTCATCCGGGGTCGGTGCCGCCGAGGATGGTTCTTCTGCGGGCGGCGGGCCGCTGTCATCGAGTTGTCCAATCAGCATGGCGGCCGCTTCGCCGCCGAGGCTTCCGGCCAGCGTGACCGCCTCGGATCTGGCTTGTGTCGCAATCGCATCGGCCGCTTCCCAGTCTTGCTGGAGTACCTGCCGGGATTCACTCCATTTTCCTGCCCCCGGAGTCTGGCCGATGGTGGCCGCTGCTTCGAGCAGGCGGATGGAGCGGGCGAGCCTGTCGGCCCGCGCCTTGGCGATGTTCATCAATACCACTTGGGTCTGAATCTGAGCGAGTAGATCGCCTTCCTTGCTTGATCGATCGCCTTGCACCTTGCCGGCGGACTGGGCGGCCTGTTGAAGGGTGGCGATGGTCGTGTCGTAGTTCTCTCGCAGCGGTCCTGTCAGCGAGTTGATCAGGGCGGCGCTCGCCTCGCCGAGTCGTTCATTCAGGGCGTGGAGCGTTTCTTCACCAGCCTCGTCGTGTTCTCGTCTGTGCGCGGCGAGGGCATGGACTCGCTCGATTTCCGAGTCGATCGCCTCCACTCGGGCTGAAACGCCTTCGGTCTCGAGGGAGAGATTCGCCAGTTCAAGCCGGACATACATGTCCGCCTCGGCGACCCGTCGCTCCATGGCGGCCTCAATACCCGCAGCGCGATGGTCGAGTTCGGCTGCTTCGGTTCGCAGCGGCTTGCCGGTGATGGCATCCACAGCCGCTGCCTCCGCGAGCAGTTCGGCTGCTCGTGTGCGCAGCCTCAGTGCCTCTGCAGCAGCTTCTTTGTTGGCCCGCTCCACCGTAGCCAGATCCGGTTGCCGCTGCTGGTGTTGACGCTGGAGGTTCTCCCGCTGTTGAATCGTGGCGATACGTGAATTGGCCAGTTCGTCTCCGCCAAGTTGTTCTGGAGTTGCAGCGCGCTTGCCGAGTCGCTGCTTTTGAAGGCTCGCAGAGCCCCGCAGCGCCGCAATGGTGGCAGCCATGTCGATGGCGGCGGTTCGTGATTCCAGACCGCTTTGGTGGATGTATCCGGCAAGTTGGAGATCGACCTGAGTAAGCAGGCGATACTGGCTGGCTTTCAGCGTGCGGCTCAACTTCCGAAGTCCATGAAGCGTCTTCGCAATCGACTTCAAGTGTGGAATGGTGAAGTCGAC
>JASMMN010000201.1 GCA_030748155.1 Phycisphaerales bacterium | reverse complement strand
GGATGCAGCGTCCAGCAGCCCGGTCCTCCGGAATGCCCTTCGATGCTACCGAGGCTTCGAAACCAAGCACCATCCGGTAGCGCCATCTGGCTCGGTCCGTCGGCCGCCAGCGAAATGCCCGTATGGGAGCCGACAACCTTGAGGTTTGCACCGGAATTCATCGCCATTTCGATCTGGTCGTAGGTCCGGGTCAGAAACTTGCCGAATGTCGAGCAGAACGGAACCTTGCCCGCCGCCGCGAGACCGGCACCGACGCTGATCATGTTCTGCTCGGCAATGCGGCATTCTGCGAAACGCGATGACAGGTCGGCATCCTGCGCAAACCAGTCGGCGAAGGTCGAATTCCGCGTATCGGCGTCAAGCGCCCATATGCGGGAGTCTGTATGTCCAAGTGCCCGAAGTCCCAATCCATATGCCTTTCGAGTCGAAAGTTTCCCGGCTTGAATCATTGCTCGCATGTCCCAGTGGTCCGCCGCTTCCTGCAGCGACATGGGCGTGGACACCTCGGCCGCCGGCCTGATGGTGCTCGCTGGGGGATGAATCGTGAGGGTGTCGGCCCCGAGCGAACCAGTCAACTTCGTGCCAGTTGCGGCCAGTTCCTGCAAGACGTGGGGGAGTTGCTCGCCCGTTGCTGGCTTGCCGTGCCATCCGCCGCCTTGCATCGAGGGCACGCCCCAGCCCTTGACGGTACGGGCGATGATGGCCATCGGGCTGGTTGGACCACTGGCAAAGGCATCGAGGGCATCGCGAATCTGGGCCGGATCATGCCCGTCGATCATTCGAACGGTGATGCCGGCAGCCTCAAGTTTGGCGGCGATCCGCTCCGGGGACTGTTGCTCGCTCACTGCGGCAGCTTGGCCGAGACCGTTGCAGTTGATGATCGGCAGGACATTCGTAAGTCCGTAATCCATGATGAAATCAACGGCTTCCCAGATCTGGCCCTCACGCGACTCGCCATCACCGATGATGCAGTAGATCCGCTGGTCGATCTCGTCATTCCGCGCGGCAAGGGCGAGGCCCGCCGCCACTGAGAGGCCCTGGCCGAGCGAGCCGGTCGCCGCATCGAAGAAGGCGATGCCTTCCTTGGGGTTTGGATGGCCGTCGAGCGGCGAATCACTCTCCCGGAAGTGATCGAGATCCTCCACCGTGCAGGGTCGCATCTGGCCGGGCTTGCCGATCATGGCCCCAAGATCGGCAAAGGCCGCGTAGACGATTGGAACCGCGTGCCCTTCCGAAAGCACCAGTCGGTCGGATGTGGCCAAGCCCGGGTCTTTCGGTACCCACCGCATGGCCTGATACATGAGGCTGGTCACAATATGGCCCAGACTCAGGGCGGTGGTGGGATGACCGCTGCCCGAAGCGGTCGTCATTTTCAGGGCCAAGGAATCAAGGCGAACGGCCTTCGCGTGAACGGCGGCTTCAAAGGACATACGACGCTCCCAGTGGGGTTGGCAGGGCAGTGAGATCCTGTAATGGCCGGAAATGGACGCAGACACCCGAGTATCGCATCAAAGTGCCCTCCCGGCAAGGGCGATCGAGCGCGGATGCTACACTCCACCACGCTTTCGACGAGAGATTCGAAAGGGAGAACCGACCATGGCTTTGAAGGTGATATGTGATCAAGGTGCGTTGGCTGATGCGCTCAACACGGTGTCCGCCGTGGTGGCGTCCCGGACCCCCACACCTGTCCTGACTTGTATCAAGTTGACCGGCGAGAATGGTCGCCTCCGGCTCGCAGCGACAGATGGCGAGATCTCGCTGCAACTCGATCTCGACCGGGTCGAAGTGGACAGCGATGGCGAATCGCTTGTGCCGGCCGACAAGTTGACGCAGATCGTCCGCGAATGCTCCGATCCGACGGTCACGTTGGAAGCCGAGGGGCACGCCCTGCACATCAACGCGGGCGACTCACACTTCAAGGTCTACGGCTTTGATCCGGCCGAAGCGCCGCCGCTCGAGCCTTTCGACGAAGCAGCGATGGACTGCACAATCGACAGTGGCACACTGGCGGGCATGGTGTCCAGAAGTCTGTTCGCGGCCGCGGTAGAACACACTCGCTACGCAATCAATGGCGTGCTTTTCGACCGGGACAGCAAGCGGATCAGGTTCGTCGCAACCGATGGACGTCGTCTGGCGATGGCATCGGGCGACTGCAAGGGTGAATCCGGCACCAGACAGTGCATCATTCCCGGCAAAGCGCTCTCGCTCATCCGGCGACTGGTCACCGACCCCGAAACGCCGGTTCGGGTGGCCGTTGATGACAACCGCATCACACTGTGTTTTGACGACCCGGATGCACCCGCCACTCTTGGCAGCGCATTGGTCGAGGGCCGCTTCCCACCATTCGAAGATGTCATCCCGAAGGATCAAGACAAGAAAGTTCTGTTCGACCGCGACACGCTGCGGAGTGCCATTCGCCGCGCCAGCCTGCTGACAAACGAGGAATCACGCAGTGTGCGCATGAAGTTCGAGCCAAGCAAACTCACGCTCACAAGTCACGCCCCGGAAATGGGCGAGGCGGTCGTGCATCTTGAACTCAAGGACTACACGGGCGATACCCTCGAAATCGGCTTCAATCCAACCTACATCGCCGATGCACTCAAGGTCATCGACTCACAGGAACTGACCTTCGAGTTCAAGGCGGCCAACAAGCCGGGCCTGATTCGGGCGGGTCGCGATTTCACCTATGTGCTGATGCCTGTCAACGCCTGAGCCTGTCAACTACAAACCGTATTTCACAGAGCACCCCCAAGACTTTACATGCGAGGGCGATGGTGGCTCGCCCGCCTTGAGTTTCTTCACCGCGGCAAGCACATAGTTCGTCGTATCATCACGATCCGCGTTTCGTTGGTTGTCATCGAAGGCGCCTTCGTACCGCAGCACGCCGGCTTCGTCGATGATGAACATGTGTGGAGTGGTCTTCGCGGAATAGGCGCGACCAACTTTTCCATCGAAGTCGATCAAAATCGGCGCATCAATCTTCCATTGTGTCCTCGCAGCCTTGTCTGTGGCAATGATGTCTGGCTTTGTTTTGCGGTGGGCGGTTGAATCGACGAGCAGGTACACGATGCCCGGGTCGACGATCTTCAACTGCTTCCGCACCGCGGTGGCGCGGCCGGTGGCATGCACCGACCTGCGACCGTCCTTTCCGCTGAAAGGACAATCCGCATTGAACCATTCGAGCACGATGATCTTGCCGGCATAGTCTTTGAGGGCATGTTGCTTTCCGTCGGTGTCGGACAAACTGAACGCCGGAGCCTTCTGGCCAACCTTCGCCTTGGCGGACGGCGCTGGTATGGGCGTGGGTGTGGGCGGAGGCACGGGTGTCGCCACCACGCCGCTGACAACGGCGGTGAATATGACCGCAGACCACGTTGCTCTCGTTGTGATGTTCATCGTGTTGGCTCCTTCTTTCGCCTATCGCTCCGGAGTAAACGGAAAGTCGACCTCCCATGCTGGATCACCGCGACCCACACCGAAGCGTACCAGCCCAGCAATACGGGGTGGTTGGCCTATGCTGTCCCCCGAATCGTAGCCAAGAGGGATCTCCATGACGAAAACCCCGGTCTTCGTGTGAATTACCGCATCCCCGACACTAACGCCGGGGCGAGATTCAAGAAGAAAGATGGGGGAACCGGCAGGATCACATGGCCCGCTGATGCGAAGCACCGGACCCGGGCGTAGCTCGGCAGTCGTATGGGGCCGCTTCTCGATGGGCCGGGGGAGGCTCTGGATCCATGTTGCGGCCGCTGTTGCCGACCCGGGCTTGACTGTCACCGGAATCCGCAGCGTGGCTTCACCTCTGCCAAGGAAGCACGCTTCCTTGCACACCAGCCACTCCGCCTCGACTCCCAGCACAATCTCGCTGCCTACCGCAAGTGTTGTCGGTGGCGTCATCGCTACCGCAAGATGTACGCGGCCATCGAGCGCATTGACCGGTCCGGTGGGATCCAGCATCGTCACAGGAGCGGGGAATCGAACCTTCCCAACCTTGAACCCTGGTGGCGGCTGCACATGCACCTTCGTCGCCAACCCGCCGGTCCCCGGATCCTTCCAGTAGATGTGCCACTTGGGCGGAACCACAAACCTGCACACCACATCGAATGGTGTTCCCGGGGCGATGCTGGACACACTCGCTGCCGCTTCAAATTGAACCCTGGGGCGGGACTGGAGATCGTCGCTCCCTGCAATCAGGCATGTTGATGCCATCAATGCCGCGTAGATGAGCATGAACCCACGGTAGCAAACGGGGGTAGCAAGCGGGGTCGGATACCGGGATCCGACCCATTGAAAGTCAACGGTCGGCATGACGTGCGACCAGCAGAGGAGAGATGCCGGTACCCGAGCCCCCCTCTCGGTGTACTGTCTCCAACAATGTCACACTTCCTCCCGTTGCGTTTCGCCCTGATCACCGGCCTCGCCCTGCTCGCTGCGGGCTGCTCCAAGAGTTACAGCGACAAGGATGTCCACTGGCTGAGCATCGAAGATGCAAAGACGGCTGTAGACACGGGCAGCAGTTCGTGGTTCTCCGAGTCCAGATCCAATGCCTGGATTGATCCACGAGACGTGGTGTTCTACCGAGTTGGTCACATCCCCGGGGCAATCAATGTACAACTCTCGAACCCCAATGCTATGTCTCAACTTGACGGATACGGCATGCTCATCGTGTATGGCGGGGGGTATGAAGCGCCGCTCGCCGACGCCATGATCAAAATGTTGCTCAAGGAAGAACTGGTGGAAGAGGTCAAGGGACTCAGAGTCGGCTTTGATGGTTGGCGGGAAGCGGGGCAACCGGTGGAGCGTGGTGAGGACCCGAGGCAGTCCGCTGCCACGACCGGTGGTGATCGGTGGCAACGGCAGCCGGTCGATGATGAGTAGTTCGGCGTTTCAACTGCACTGCATCGATCTCATGCACATGGGCATCCCGGGCGCGATCGGAGTATGGGCGATCGAAGGACCCGGCGGCTGGACTGTAATCGAATCAGGACCGGAATCGACATGGGAGGCCTTGTGCGGCGGGTTGCGTGAACTTCACGTATCACCCGAGAACGTTTCCGCCTTGCTGCTCACTCACATCCATCTCGATCATGCCGGTGGGGCGTGGAAGTTCGCCGAACTGGGTGTGCCGATTTACGTGCACCACGTCGGCAGTCCACACATGATTGATCCGACACGGCTTGAGCGAAGCGCCCGCCGCGTATATGGAGACCGATACGATCAACTCTGGGGGCCGATGCGTCCGTGCGATTCAAGCCTCGTCCATGCTGTCTCGGACGGCGACATCGTCGAAACTGCGGGCCTGCGGTTCGAGGCCATCGAGAGTCTCGGCCACGCCAACCACCACCACGCTTGGCACCTCTTGGATAGCGGCGAACTCTTCACCGGCGACGCAGTTGGAATGCGGGTTCCCGACACCGATTGGGTCACGGTCCCCATGCCGCCCCCGGAATTCGATCCCACAATCTGGTCAGCAACACTCGATCGCCTTGAAACTGGTCCTTGGAACCGGTTCCACCTCACCCACGGTGGAACCGTGACTGAAACCAAAGCCCACCTTGAGCAACTGCGGACCTCCATGAGTGAGCAGGTGGCTTGGCTCACGAATTCCTGCGATATCGAACACCGCTGGGACGCCTACGTCGAACTACTCCACAAGTCAGCCAAGCCCTACAACGTCCCGGAATCCCTCTTTCAGGCCCACGCAAGCCCCACCCGCCTGGACATGAACCTCGCCGGCGTCGACCGTTGGGCCGTCAGCCGCTGACAGGCTGCTGCCCCCTCTGTGCCAAGCCATGGTTTGCAAAGCCGCTGTTTGGGAGCCTTCGCCAAAGAACGATGAAATGTGACCCGTGGTCGGTCGCCGGGGCAAACGTGGTTCTTGAGTCGTAAACGACGATTGTGGCGGTGGGGTGGGGAGCCGACCCCCATACGGCATGCTGCGGTGAGTTCTGACCCTCAAACCCGCCACACAGCCGGCGCCTTGCCCCATAGGTGGTTGTAGAACCGAATTGGCTCTTCACATCGCCCTATGTGGAACACCCGCCATGCCCAAAACGCACATCGTCACGCTTCTAACGCTCGCAACCAGCCTTGGATTCGCCACCTTGGCCACTCAGGCCTCCCAGGAATCGATCGCCCGAGAATCGCTCCCGGGCCTCGGCACCTGGCAGGGTGTTCGCGAACTCCGCCTTGGCAAAGGCCGAACCATTCGCCCGGACATGCCACTGCAGCTCGAAATATCGTCCAACGGGCGGGCCAAGGTGTCCATCGCCGATGACCCGAATGGGACAGTGAGCCTTCAGCAGTGGAAGGGCCATGTCCGCGGCGTGGTTCGTTCGCCCAAGCATGGCACCTTCCTGATCCAGCGAACACCCAGCGGGCACACAACCGTCACCGAACTCGACCCCTCCACCCTCGTCGGATGCGATGCCGATCAAGCGGTGCCACCAGCAGCGGACGCAGATGGCGATGCCCCCTTCTCGCCGCCTCCACCGGCGGCAGATGGTGATGCTCCAGACGGTGACGATGGTGGTGTCGTGGATCTCTTCGTTGTCTATACCGATCTCGCCCGCGCGAGCGCCGGAAGCACCGATGCCATGGAAACCGCCATTCATGGTTGGATCAACGAGAGCAATGAGGTGTATCGCGACAGTGAATCTGCTGTACGCATTCGACTCGTGGGTACCGATGAAGTGTCGTATGCCGAGTCGGGCTCATACTCGAACCATCTTTCGAGACTTGCGGGCACTTCAGACGGATACATGGACGACGTCCATACGTGGCGGGATGACACCGGCGCGGATGTCGTCGCCTTGATCGTCACGGACAGTAGTTCGTGCGGGCTCGGGTACACCATCAAGAATGATGTCACTGGATCCCCAAGCAGTGCCTTCTTCGTGGTCCGCGACTACTGCGCAGACATCCAATTCTCATTCACCCACGAACTCGGTCACAACATGGGCTGCTGCCACGACGGAGACCATCCTGGTTCCTGTGCTGGTGGCAATAGTCTTTATCCATACAGTTTCGGCCACCGATTCACGGGCGACTCCGACGATTGGCGGACAGTCATGGCCTATACCGACGGAAGCGGCGACCCGATGCCACAGACGTACTACCAACGCGTCGGGCATCTCTCCAACCCAGATGTGGACTACGACAACGAGCCAACCGGCACGGCCACCGCCGACAATGCCGCCACCCACGACAGCATGCGGTCGGTCACCGCCGCCTACCGACCCGCCGTCACGGCCATCACCTGCCCGGGCGATCTCGGTGAGGACGCCATCGTCTCGGTCGATGATCTCCTCGACCTGTTGGAGCGGTGGGGGGCTGTCAACCCCGCAGATACCCAGTCTCTCGCAGCCGACCTCAACGGCGATGCCGAAGTCGACGCCTCGGACCTCTTGGTGCTGATCACTGAATTCGGTCCCTGCCCCTCCTGATCGCCTCTCACGGTGCCTTCAAGAGGCTGGCCCGAGGGATCGTCCCCAATTCATCCGCATCGGGGGATCCGTCCTTGCGGAACTCTCGTAGTCAACGTACGTTGAAGAGTCCAATACAGGGTCACCCGCGCTGTTTGTGCGCCGGCAGGGCCCCTTGATTCGCCTGGATCTGCAAGAGGAGAGGTTCCATGTTCCGCATCGCCGCCGTCGCCTGTATCGCAGGCTTGAGCATTGCTACCGTTGTCCCGCAAGCAACCGCTGGCGGCACCACCCTGACAAGCCAGCGGATCATCACCGGGCTCGCCCGCCCGGTCTACGTGACAGCGGCACCAGGCGACACCGATCGCATCTTCATCCTTGAGCAGCGATCGGGCAGCACGGGGCGAATCCGAATCTTCGACCTCACCACCAACATGCTTCTGAGCACGCCGTTCCTGAGCCTCTCGGTCAGCACTTCAAGTGAGCAGGGCTTGCTCGGCATGGCTTTCCATCCCGATTACGACAGCAACGGCTACTTCTTCATCAACTACACCAACCAATCGGGGAATACGATCATCGCCCGATATCAGGTGAGCAGCAATCCGAACATCGCCAACAGCGGTTCGGCGACAACCGTGCTCACAATCAGTCAACCCTACACCAACCACAACGGCGGCATGATCGCCTTTGGGCCAGATGGCTATCTGTATATCGGTACTGGCGACGGCGGTAGTGGTGGCGACCCCGGCAACCGTGCCCAAGACATCACCGGTCAATTACTCGGCAAGATGCTTCGCATCGACGTTGACTCACTGCCCTACTCCAACCCGGCCGACAACCCCTTTGTAGGCGTCACGGGCGACGAT
>JASMMN010000200.1 GCA_030748155.1 Phycisphaerales bacterium | reverse complement strand
GCAGGTCTGGAAGAGCGGACTGGTCGTCGTGATGAAGCGTGGTATGGCCACCGGATATGCCGGTGTCGAGAATCCACTGTTCTTCAACGACAACACCCGGATGCTCTTTGGCGATGCGAAGAAGAGTGTCGATGCGATGCTTGGGGCGATTGGTGATTGATCGGAAAGCGTTCACCCCCACCACTCCACAGCATGCTCGGGGAGCGGACATGGAGGTGTTGTTGGTGAAGGATTGGCACGGGCTCCAGGCACCGTGTACGGGACGCAGGTCGTCGGTGTCGAGTGCCCTCGCCGTTCACATCACCTTCCGAGATCGAGCAAGGGCATGCACACCGGATGCGACACGCGTATCCTTCATCATCGGTCCCGCCCCCGCAAGAACCGCTGATCGTCGGATTGGCGGGTGCTCTGTGTCAGGCGGTTGGATCTCAGGTGGGGCTTGATGGATGTCCCGCACTAGCAGCAACGATCAAAGCAATGACCATGCGATGGTATTACATCGCCACACTTGGATTTGAACTACGACCCATTGCCCAGCGAATACCATCTTGCCAGTACACCGATTGACCGATCGCCCAGTTACAGAGGCAACAATTGAAGAAAATCAAATATCTCATTTCAAAGAGCATCCACAAATTGAGAGGCAAAGACCGCTTCCCCCCTGACTTCACTGAAGGAGACAGGGAGATCATTCGAGCGGTACAGCCGTACACCAAAACCAGCCGAGAACGCATCTTGGCAATGATTCGCTCTGTTCAATACATCACTCATTGTGCTATTCCGGGTGCCATCGTCGAATGTGGGGTCTACAAAGGCGGGTCGATGATGGCGGCGGCACGCACATTACTGGATCTTCATTGCCAGAATCGGGACCTTTACCTCTTTGACACTTTCGAGGGAATGGGACAGCCAACCGAGGAAGACATCAACATCAAGGGGCTCATTGCCGTCAATGAGCGTCCGAACAGGACAGAGTGGTCTCGTTGCCCGCTAGAAACCGTGCAGGAGGCATTCAAGAAAACTGCTTATGATCCAAACCGCATCCATTATGTGAAAGGGATGGTCGAAGATACCGTCCCCGATGACGCACCTGGTCAGATCGCGTTGCTTCGATTGGATACGGACTGGTACGAGTCCACACGCCATGAATTGGAGCATCTCTATCCCCGCCTGGTGTCAGGCGGCATCCTGATCATCGACGACTACGGCCACTGGGAGGGGGCTCGCAAGGCCACGGATGAATACATCAAAATGCATCAATTGAGGCTCTTCCTCAACCGCATCGATTACACCGGACGCTTGGCCGTCAAACCGTGAAAGGCCAGTCGGAATGGAAAGCACACAAATGGATTCGCGAAACAATTCTGTTGCACTTCTGGGCAAGGACACGAATCGCCATGTGCTCAAGACCTATTGTGCCAAGCCGCTGACACTCAAATCCTTGAGGTACTGGATGATGGCTGTCGTGGGATTTGATATTCCCATTGAATATCGATCCAACGAAAAACGACGATGTTTCGAACGGGAATGCTTGCAACTGTGGCGGGAATACGGCTTTCTGGTTCCGATTGTGCGAGAGATTCCCGAAGACTCATCAAGCACGGAAATATCTCTGGCTATGTCGTTTCTGGAAGGTCCGACATTAGATGCGCTTTTGCGCGATCCAAACGTGAGTCTTGTTCAGAAATGGGACGCGGTTACAGCCGTCATCAAGAGGCTGCGAGAACGGCATGTTCTTGCGCTTTATGAAGAGGAGTACCGTCTGATTCATTTCGATTCAAACATGCGCAACATCGTGATGACAACGGACGGCCCCGCCCGTCTCGATTTTGAAATGGGACGCGTCACGGAAAAGATCAACCGGTCCGCCGCCCGTGAAGTAAACAAACTCTTCATTGAGATTGCCAATGCCTTGGGAAAGGAGCACTTGCCGCGGTTGGTGGATGAACTCTTCGCGGACTATGGAATAATCCACATCCTCCGGACCATCGCCGATGCGGAAACCGAGCGACTCTTTGCCTCCACTCATCGAAACCGCGATGCTAGAAAAAAACTCCAACGGCCCAATCTGGTCACCAAGGTGGACTTGGCGGATGCCATCCAGAAGCGACTTGCCTCGCCTCGGCATCCAGGCCGCGCCAAGGATGACAAGCAGGCCTTGGCCGAGACGACCAGTTGGGACGGAAAGTTTTACCAGTCCTTCGACGATGCGGATCCCCGCGGTCGGGACATGCCGCACCGTTATCAAGTCATGCAGTTTCCGAAATCGTTTGCCGGCAAGACGATGCTCGACCTGGGTTGCAACTTGGGCCGCTGCTGCATCGACGCCGTCGAGCGTGGTGCCCGCCGGAGTGTCGGCGTCGATCATCGCGCAGACGTAATGGATGCCGTAACACGATATTGTCGAGAGCGTGGCAATCATGCGGAATTTCACTCCTTTGACATCAATCAAGGAGCCGGTGCTTTGCAAGAACTACTTGGGCAGGAACAATTCGACCACGTTTGTGTACTTTCCATCTGGTCCCATGTCGACCAGTCCAAACTGTGGGAAATTGTGAACACCATGTGCGGGGAGATTTGCTACTTCGAGGACAATGCGCCCAGTCGGGTGAAGTCTCTATCCAAACTGGAAGCGACACTTCGCGAAAACCTGGACTTTCCAGTAATCGAATTCCTTGGATTTACAACAGATCGAGGTGTCCGGGCAGTCTTTCGGCTATCAAGAACAGGTGTCCTGCAAGACGCTGGGCCCAGCCTCAACGAGGTTGTCGATGACAACCACTGAATGCAAGGAACGGGGTACCGAGTCCCCGCTCTACCCGGAGGTAGTACCTGCGACCGATGGATCAAGGGTGCGCTGGCGTGTAGGGTCAAATGGGCCGGAAACCGTCATGCGGGGCTGCGTACCTGCTCGGCGTATGTGTTGACACAAGTGGACGTTCGGGTACTTCCGGTGACGGAAACGAAATGGAGCCGATCGGGCTTGAACCGACGACCTCCTGCATGCCATGCAGGCGCTCTCCCAACTGAGCTACGGCCCCTGAGTTGAACGCGGAATTGTAGCAGGCTCGCCCCCGCCCCTACATCGCAGCGTCGAGTGCCTCGGAGTAGGCTTGCTTGGAGTTGATGCCGACCATGTTCTTGACCATCTGACCGCCCTTGAACACCATCACCGTGGGGATGGACATGACACCAAGCGATACAGCGATCTGCTTGTACTCGTCGATGTTCATCTTGCCGACCTTGGCCTTGCCGTCGTAGTCGGTGGCGAGTTCGTCGATGGTCGGACCGAGCATCTTGCAGGGCTGGCACCACTCGGCCCAGAAGTCCACAAGCACCGGGACGTCGCTCTGAAGCACGTCCTGATCCCAAGAATCATCGGTGAAGGTCATGACTGCGTCGTTGGCCATCGTGGGCACCCTCCTAGGTAACTGGTGAAGACGACATTGTAGCGAAGCGGCTGAACTCCTTCAGCCGAGTTGCTCCAAGGCGTGGCGGTGGGCTGACACATCGTGTACCCGGAAGAGCCGAAGGCCCGCTGCATACTGCATCGCCGTCACCGCGAGAGAGACCGACCCGCGCTGCTCGGGCCGTGTGACCCCGGTCACGGTGCCAAGAAAGGACTTGCGACTCGACGCGGCAAGCACCGGGTAATTGATCGCGGCAAACCGATCGCTTCCTGCGATCAACTTCCAGTTCTGCTGCACGGTCTTGCCGAATCCGAGACCCGGATCAAGACAGATGGCAGAGGGATGCACGCCCGCCTCGATGGCGACCAGGGCGTGGGCGAGCAGCCAGGCAAGAACAGACCCCACGACGTCCCCGTCGTACTCCGGTTCTCTCGTGTACCGGTCGCTCCATGAGTCCTCCTCCGGTGGACACAAACGATGCATCAGCACGATGCCGCACCCGCGTTGAGCGGCGAGCGGCAGCATCGCTTCGTCCTCGGTACCGGCCGACACGTCGTTGATCATGGTGGCCCCGGCATCGATCGCCGCAGTTGCCACATCGGAGAGCGTCGTGTCGATGCTGATCGGGATATCGATGCGGGAGCGGATCGCTTCAATCACCGGGACGACCCGGCGAATTTGCTCGCCGGCGCCGATTCGCTCGGCACCGGGGCGGGTCGATTCGCCACCAATGTCGATGATCGCGGCCCCCTCCCCCACCATTCGCTCTGCATGGGCGACCGCGTCGGCTGGTTTATTGTGTCGGCCCCCATCACTGAATGAGTCCGGTGTGACATTGAGGATGCCCATGATCCGCGGAGTTGACAGATCGAGTTCGTGGCCTAGAGCAATCCGCCAGTGCGTCGCAGCGATCACTCCACCGTCACGCTCTTGGCGAGATTCCGTGGTTTGTCGACATCGTGGCCCCGCAGCAAGGCTGCGTGATACGCAAGCAGTTGCAGTGGCACGATGGTCAGGAGTGGCTGCAGTGGTTCTGCCGTATCGGGGACGAAGAACACCTCATCCGCAATCGCTTTGATCTCGTCATCGCCTTCGGTCGCCACGGCAATGACATGCGCCCCGCGTGATTTCACTTCTTCGATGTTCGAGAGCACCTTGCGGTACTGGCTGCTTCGCGTGGCGATGAAGACGGCGGGCATGCCCTCGTCGATCAGCGCAATCGGGCCGTGCTTCATCTCGGCAGCCGGCATGCCTTCGGCATGGATGTATGAGAGTTCCTTCAACTTGAGCGCCCCCTCAAGGGCGACCGGATAGTTATACCCACGGCCGAGGAAGAGCCAGTTATCGCGGCCCACGTACCGCTCTGCGACAGCCTTGGCGACTTCGCCGAGTCCGCAGACCCGTTCGAGCTTGTCCGGGATCGCCTCGAGTTCGCGCAGCAGATCGATGCTCTGTGAGTTCGAGAGAAATCGACGGCGGCCAAGGAGGGTCGCAAACATCACCGCCGCTGTGACCTGACCAAGAAAGGCCTTGGTCGACGCAACGCCGACTTCAGGTCCGACACGCGTGTAGACACCCGCGTCGGTCATGCGAGGAATCGAGGAACCGACCACGTTGATGATCCCGAGCGTCAGCGCGCCGCGTTCCCCCGCTTCCCGCACACCTGCGAGCGTGTCGGCCGTTTCGCCCGATTGGCTGACGGCCACGACGACGGTGCCGTCCTCGATGATCGGGTTGCGGTAGCGGAACTCACTGGCAAAGTCGGCCTCGGCAGGCACCTTGGCGAGATCCTCAATGAGGTACTCGCCGATCATCCCGGCATGCAGCGCGGTGCCCTGACCGAGGAAGACCACGCGGCGGCACCTGATGAGTTCGCGGGTGCGATCGCTCAGACCGCCGAGTGTGACTTCGCCGTCTCTGGCGTTGACACGGCCCCGCAGGCACCGGCGAATCGCCTGTGGCTGCTCCATGATCTCCTTCATCATGTAGTGGTCGTAATCGCCGAGTTCGATCTCTTCGAGCGTGACTTCGAGCTCACGCAGTTGCGGCGTGACCTCGACGTTCTCAAGAGTGGCCGTATGGAAAGCGTCGCGGGTGATGCGGGCCACGATTTCTTCGTCGATCTCAGCAGCGCGGTTGGTGTGGCCGACGATGGCCTGCGCGTCGGAAGCGACGATGTACCCATGCTCGCCAACTCCGATGAGCAGCGGCGACCCGCGTCGCGCGGCAACAAGCACGTCGGGCTCTTCTTCACAGATGACCGCAATGGCGTAGGCACCTTCGACCTCACGCAGCGCCCCACGGACGGCCGCAGCGAGATCGCCTTTGTACACCTCGCCGATCAAATGCGTGAGCACCTCGGTATCGGTTTCAGAAGCGAAGACGTGACCGCGATCCGCCAGATAGGTACGAAGGGCCTGATAGTTCTCGATGATGCCATTGTGTACGAGCACGAT
>JASMMN010000199.1 GCA_030748155.1 Phycisphaerales bacterium | reverse complement strand
GCTTGCGATGTCCGCTCCCCCGCTTGCGAAGTCCGCTCCCCCGCTTGCGAAGTCCGCTCCCCCGCTTGCGAAGTCCGCTCACCCGCTTGCGAAGTCCGCTCACCCGCTTGCGAAGTCCGCTCCCCCGCTTGCGAAGTCCGCTCCCCCGCTTGCGAAGTCCGCTCCCCCGCTTGCGAAGTCCGCTCACCCGCTTGCGGGGGAGCTCCCGGCGAAGCCGGGTGAGGGGGGTGCGCTCGCTGGCGCATCCAACCCCACTGCGGTCTTGTTCGACTGCGATCGCGGCGAAGCCGCGGCGTGTCTTACCCGTTGTCAGCCGGTGCGGCCAGTTCAGGCAGTTCCGACAGGATGACCAGCACCTGCGAGGCGTTGGCGTCGGTACGGGCCTTGGCCAAGTCCAGCACAGTGCGTTTGGAGTTGTCGGTCGCCGATGCATCCGCACCCTGCTTCAGCAGCAGCGTGATCTTGTCGGCAGTGCCGTTGGCGTGCGAGGCTGCAGCAAGCAGCGGTGTCTGACCGTTTCGGTTGCGAGCCTCAAGTTGGGCGCCCTTCTCGAGCAGCGTCTTCAGGCCTTCAATCTGCCCGGTCTTGCAGGCGTGCATGAGCGGCGTCGAGCCGTCGATGCCGTCGGTCGCCTCGATATTGGCACCGGCCTCAAGCAGCATGGGAATCGCGTTGGGGTCACCAAAGCCAGAGGCCCAGATCAGCGGGGTGTAGCCAGTAGCGCTGCCCACGGTCTCGACCTGGGCGCCAGCGTCGAGCAGATCCTGCACCGATTCGGCGGTACCGAAGCCGCTGGTCCATGCGAGCGCGCCGCCGATGAAACTGTCACGCATGTTCACATCTGCATCACGTTCGATCAGCAGGCGAACGGCTTCCGGATTTTTGGACGTGCCAGCATGCATCAGGGCGGTGCGGCCGACGCGATCGGTCTGATTGATGTCGGCGCCTGCATCGAGCAGCACCGTCATCATCTCGACATGGCCCTTCTTGCTCGCCAGCGCCAGCAGCGGTGAACCGCCGTCATCCGTTGCGCCGGGCTTCTCGCCGGCCTCAAGGCGTGATTTCAGATCCGCGAGCCGACCACTGTTGACCAAACTCGCCATCGATTGCACCCGCGGTGGTTGCGGCCCGAACTGCTCGGGCTGCCCGGAAGTCGTGATCTTGCCGCCTTCTCCAGGCTTGGTCCCGGGCTTGGTGCGTTGGGGACGATCGGCCGTGGCGTTCGTGCGGATCTGCTTCCGCTGATCCGCATCGAGTTTCACCACGGTGAAATGTTGGCTTGCCTTTGGGTGATCAAAGTAGAAGGTGACGCGGGAGTTCTTGCCGGTAGCGAGGAACTTGTCCCAATCGAGCACGACCTCATGCTTTGTTTTGGCTTCCTTGGGGAGTTCCCCCCCCGTGATCGCGGGCTGCACATTGAGGATCTTGAAGGGCTGCTCATCGATCGACTCGAAAACAACCTTGCCATCCGGGTTGTCATTGATACCGACACGGCCGGGAGCCATCTTGACGTAGGCGATGGACTTGCCCTTGACCGGCACCTTGAGTTGCGGATACCCCTCGATCGTGAAAGTGAGCGTCTTGTTCAACACTCGAGCGGTCGGACCGCCACGCATGCGAACGGTGACATCGGTCTCTTCGCCCGGCTGCAGAATGGTGTTCTTCTTGAAGTCTGCGGTCGTGCAGCCGCATGAGGCCTTGGCTGAAATGACGGTCACCGGCGTGTCGCCGTTGTTCTTGAGTGTGACCTGACCCGCTTTCGTCTCACTGGTCGAGAACTCACCGAGTTCGATGGTCGGCGGTGCGGCGGTGACGACCTGTACGCGGGCGGGTGCACCAGCCTGCGGTGGGAGATTCGCCGGGGGACGGAGTGCACCGCCTGCGGGACCGGCCGGAGTCGGTTTCTCGGCTGGCTTGGGGGGATCCGGAGCCGACGTTGGTTGGTCAGTTGGATGGTCCTGGCCGACCGACATGGGCGTGCCCAGCAGGAGTGTTCCAACTGCGAGCAGCGTTGCCCAGCAGGCCATGGTTCTCGTGTGAATCGACATCATGTTGCTCATCGTCCTCTACAAGGTGATCTCAGCGTATTGCTCGAAAGCGTTCCAACGTACCCCTCTGTTCCAAAGTGCCCCTTTTGTGACTGGAGGGGCCACCCGCAGGACCGGGCATGGTACCGGATTCCGAGCCCATACCGATACCCCGAAGAAGGAGCCGCACAACGTCAGGTCGGGGATTTGATTGCCCGCGTTGCATGAATCTGACGAGATTTCGCGCATTGGAACCCCCGGATACGCCCAGAGGGAGAGAAAGTTCCATGCTCCATCGCGCTCGTTTCGATTCCGCTGCCCCGCCCGCTCCGGTAGGCTCCCTGATTCACCCCGAAACCCCTCAAGGAGCGTTCCCCTATGGATACCGCCGAAGGCCAGCGACCCGCCCACATCGAGCGGCCGCATCTCCGACGCGTCCTCCCCCAGCCGGTCACCAATGGCGAGCAGAAGGGGCTCGCCCTGCGGGATCCGCTCATGCTCGCCTCGCAGACCATGGTGATCCCCATTGGTATGGCCCAAGCCCTCCAGCATTTCAACGGCGAATGGACCATCGGCGAAATCTCCACCAACCTCAAGGCTCCGCCCGAGGCAGTCGAGCAACTCGTTGCAAAACTGGATGAACTCGGTCTGCTTTGGGGACCAACGGCCGAACGACTGGAATCGGAACTCCGCGAACGGCTCTGCATCGATGGGGCGCTGCCACTGCGACAGAGCAGGACGCTCGGCGAGGACGCCGGGGCCTGCACCAACGTACTACACGGGTGGATGGAGCAGTGCGAAGATCCGGAAGTGGAATTCGAAGTTGCAGGGCTGTTCTCGCCGCGGATGGATTATGAACCCGTCAAGGCGGTATACGCCGGAACCTATCATACCGTTACGGGCGCAGAGATCGAACGAGTCGTCGTCCTCGGGAACAACCAGTTCGGCTTCGGTGAAGGTTGCATTGGAACGCGGCTCGGAGTCCAGAGTCCAATGGGCCGACTGGATGCCGACTCGGACTTCATCGATGCCTTGGTGGCGCAACTCGGCGACACCTTCCTCCGCGATGAACTCGACCATGTCGCCGACTTTGGCATCGAAATGCAGGTGCCGTGGATCCAGCACTGCCTCGGAAGCCCGCGGATCATCCCGGTACTCATCCCCGATCCACTGACGCAGGCATCCAGCGATGAACCGCTCATCGAAACGGCCGACTTCGTGGACGCGGCGCGAGCGGTGATCGCCGAATCTCCTGGCCGCACACTCGTGATCGGCACGGGGGATCTCAGCCACATCGGGCCACAGTTCGGAGAGCCACGAGCCATCGATGAGCAGCGGCGATTCGAAGCCGAGCGAACAGATCGCGAACTGCTCGCGGCATTCGCCAAGGGTGAAGCCGACTCGTTCACCTCCGCTGTCAAGTGGAATGCCAATGCCAACCGCTGGAGCGGTGTCGGCGTGATGGCCTGCCTGCTGGACATCGTTCGGCCAACGAGCGTGGACCTCATCGACTATCACCAGCATGCGCTCGACGATCAGGGAGCCGCCATGGTCGCCTCCGCGGGCTTGGCGCTGAGTGTGTGATCGCCGTCGTGACACGGGTATCCGCCGCCTCGGTCGAGGTGGAGGGCTTCAGGGAGGCGATCGGGACTGGCCTGCTGGTGCTCCTCGCGGTCGAACCAGATGACACCGACCATGCCGTAGCCTGGATGGCCAAAAAACTCTCCCATCTGCGTGTCTTTCCGGATGGGGAGGACCGTATGAATCGCTCTGTACTGGACACTGGTGGCAGCGTCCTCCTGGTCAGCCAGTTCACGCTCGCGGGCGACTGCACCAAGGGGCACCGGCCCAGTTTCATCGGAGCAGCCCCCCCTGAAGTCGCCGAGCCGACCTATGAGGCGGTTGCTGATGTAATGCGCGTGGAGTACGGACTGGAGGTGCGTACCGGTGTTTTTGGGGCAGCCATGCAGGTCTACTCGGTAAATGAGGGGCCAGTGACGCTCATCATTCGGGCACCCTGATTGGCTTTTATTTGCTTTTCTGTCCTCGGGCGGAACCCGGTCCGGCCCAGTGGCGAACAGTGTTCCACAACCAATGCCCCCCCACAAGGAGCCTGTACGTTGGCGGTCAACGGCGGGCTCTTTTTTTGGGAGGAGAGGACAGGTGCCACCCCGGAGTAGGCGCCAAAGAGTCGGTGCCGCTCAATGACCCCGAGCGGTACCTGGCTCCTTCATCGCTGCCAGCACCGCTTTCATGTCCTGCCACACCTGCCCACGAACCTCAGGGGTGTATTTTCGCAGCAGATAGGCCGGGTGGAAGGTTGGCATCAGGGGAACGTCACGGCCCGTTTCTGGATCCGTCCATGCCGACATGCGGCCTCGCAACCGTGTAATGCCGGCCTCCGAGTTCAGGAGCGTCTTTGCAGCTGGGCCACCAAGGGCCACGATGATCTGAGGTTGGATGATGCTCAACTGCCACTGTAGCCAAGGAAGCGACATGGCGATCTCATCGGGAAGGGGATTGCGGTTTCCAGGCGGGCGGGCCTTGAGGATGTTGCAAATATAGACCTCTTCGCGGCGGAAACCCATAGCGGCAATGATCTCGTCGAGTTTACGGCCGGCAGGCCCCACGAATGGTCGACCGAGACGATCTTCCTCAGCCCCCGGGGCCTCGCCGACGAACACGATCTCAGCCGATGCGCTGCCTTCACCAAATACGCAGTTCTCCGCAGCCGAAAGGCTCTCACAGCCCGGAAAGAGGGTTTCGACTTCGGCCTGCACCGCTGCCAATTTCTCGGCGGAATCGGTTGCACTTGCCACGGCCCCGTCGATTCCGCCGCATGGTTGCGGCATGCATGGGACCCCCACCACCGCATCAGCCCGGGCCAGTAATCGAGCCTGCGGAGAGAAGGATTCCTGCAGTTTTTTCTGCGTTCGCAACCGTTGGTCCTCCATCAGTTTCCATCCCCCGCAGCGGACTGGCACCCATGATATTGCCGGTGTTTGGATTTCTGGGGTTGCTAATTCAAAGAAGTCGGCAACAATAGGTGCCGGAAGCAAAAAAGGCCTTCACCGGGGATTGGATGGCGGGGCAGCGTAGCCCACAATCAACCGCGGACCCCTCCATGAGTGGAATGGATTCAACAACATGACACCGCAACCACAGACCAGTGAACTTCAAGCATACAACATGCTGCTGTACCGAGGACCGGTACACCCGGAGTTCTTCAATATCACCGGTCGACGCCAAACCGCACACGCCGACTTCGAGTTCGAGGCGTGGATCTTCCGCGGCGGACACGTACTGCGGTTTGAGCATGCCACGACCGCACTGTGTGAAGTCGTGACCAGCGACGCGGCCGATCTGCCTGAGCGAGGCCTGGTCACCTCCATGCCCTGCTCAGGTGAGCGGGACTACGAAGAAGTATTCGGCGATCGCATCACCTTCGTGACCTCGATTCAAACCGAAACCCTCTCTGAGCACCTCTATCTCAGCACCTACCGTGAGATGGTCGAGCATGGCCAAGATCCGGCCTGCCTGATGACCAACTGGACCAACGAAGGGTCGCACCCAAGCCTGTCGCTCATCGAATTCCAGCGGTACAACGATCAGGTACACGTGCAAGCCTATCACCTCCGCGGTGACAGCCAAACGGTGCTGCGGACCCAATCGATTCTGCAAGCAGGCATCGAAGCCCAGGAAGAGGACAACGGCTGATCTCCTCTCGATTCTGAACCATTCGAAGGCCGCGTTCTCCATTGAACGCGGCCCTCGCTGCATATCCAATGGGATACCATCACCGCCGTGACGGGCGGCCACCACTCCATCGCCGCCCCGGGAGCCAACCCATGTGTGAGCAACCTCCAGCAACCTCCGTCAACGATATTCAGTTCGGCCGTGCCTTTCGATTCGGTTCGCTGCTCAAAGCGATCGGCTCATCCATCAGCCCAAGCCGCATCGGCATCGCCATGTTCACACTGGCACTGCTCGTTGGGGGCGGACGAATCTGGGATGCAATCGTGTTCGATGCAGACCCCACACAGTTCAGCTCGATCTCGAAACCCTTCGACAACACGATGCAGTGGATGGGTCAATCCGGTGGCAACTTGATGAATGCCACCTTGGAATTCGATCCAAACGCGTTCCTGAAGGCCAGCAGTGATCTGCTCTGGGGAACACCGACTCGCCTGTGGAACGACGGACACACTTGGTTCGTGGTGCTCTTCGGCATCTGGACCGCAGCGGCACTCGCCTTCGGCGGCGGGCTGCTGTGCCGCTTGGAATCCGTGCAGATTGCCACCGATGATCCGGCACCCATCAACCCCGCAATGGCGATGAGCCTGTCGCGATGGCCGGCGTTTTTCGGAGCCCTGCTCGTCCCCTTCGTATTGATCGCGGTACTTGCCATTGGACTGATGATCTTTGGCCTAGTGCTCTTCAATCTTCCCATCCTCAACCTGCTCGGCGGAATCGGATACGGCATCGCGCTGCTGGTCGGACTTGGTGTGACACTGTTGCTGCTCGGCTTCGCTGTGACGTGCCCGCTGCTGCTGCCCGCAGTCGCGAGTGAAAACTGCGACGGGCCGGACGCGATGCACCGGGCGATTGCCTACGTCATGGCCAAACCACTTACGTGGATGCTCTACCTCTTCACGATACTGCTCGGTCTGGCACTTGGATTGCTGCTGGTCGGCGGCGTGGGCTACCTCACGGTTGCCATCACCGAGTCGCTGGTCGGAGCGTGGGTCTACACCCCCACCTTCGAGATCGCTGAAGCAGCCATGACTGGTTCGGATGCCGCCGGTGCCCCTTGGTCGGTCGGGTGGGCCGGCGGCCTCGTCGCCTTCTGGACCGGTCTCGTGCAGTGGGCTATTGCCGGATGGGCCATCGCCTATGTCATGGCAGCATCGACGCGAGCCTACTTGCTGCTGCGATTGACGATCGACGGGCAGGGCGAGCGGGAAATCTGGTGGCCCGGTCTCATTCGAGGGACGCTGGCTCCAGAGCCACCCGCCCACGACTGAATCGTTCTCGCCACGCCGCCAAGATCAATAGAACGCCCGCAATCGCAGGCAAGCCAAAGAACGGGTTCAGGATGAGGAACCACTGAAGGCAAATCAGCCCCACCCACCCGATCACCATGACCCCTCCGCCGAGCAGCGGCTTCCACCAACACAGCACCACGCCCAGTTGCGACACGCCGATGGCGATGAAGATCGCGATCTCAATTCCGGTGAGCGGCTTCTCGGCAAATGGTTCGTCGCCGAACAGATGCCCAAGCAGCATGAAGGCAAAGAACGCGAAGTAGAGGCTGCCAATGAGCCGGCCCGACCATCGCAGCAGGCTCACCCTCCGGATCACGGAACAAGTGGCATACAGATCCACAGAATGAGATAGGCCAACACGCCAGTGCCGGCGGCGAGCACCAAAACGAGCCACACAATCCGAACCAGCGTCGGATCCCACCCGAGGTATTCGGCCAGCCCGCCGCATACACCAGCAATAACACGGTTACTCGATCTTCGTTGTAATGGCATGCCCGGCACCATACCACGACGCCGCGGAGGAGCCGGGGTAGTATCGAGGCCATGACATCACTCCTCGCAGCCATTCTCGCCGTCCTGCTGCACACGGTCACCACTCCCGACCCGCTTGCCGGAATCTGGACGGGCGATCTTGTCACCCCGAACGGGGGCATTGCGCTGCGTATTCACATCACGCCAACCGGCACAAACACGTGGACAGGCTCGATCGATACGCCCTCGCAGGGGTCCTTCGGCATCCCGCTGAGCAGTGTGCGTTTCGATGGACACACGGCGAGGATCGGGTGCGCGACCACCGACGCCACGTGGACAGCGACGCTCGGCGAAGGTGGCAAGGAACTCCGTGGCACCTGGGTCCAGCGTGGCGGCTCGTTCCCGCTGAGTTGCACGCGAGGTCCGGCGCCACCAGAAATCCCCCCCGCCCTCGCGCGCCAATTGATTGGCACCTGGGAAGGCACGCTCGATGTCGGCGCCGTGCAGTTGCGGCTGGTCATTGGACTGCAGCGCAATTCCCCTACCACCATCGCGGGGTACCTCGTCAGCCCAGATCAATCGCCGGACCAGGTCGCGATCGGTCGCGTTGACTGGGCATCCGATCGCTCGGTTCGCATCCTGATTGGCACGGTCGGCGCATCGTTTGACGCGACGCTTTCGACTTCGGGCGGCACACTCGAAGGCATGTTCACGCAGGGCGGTGTCCCGTTTGAACTCTCGCTTCTGCGAGTCGAGAGTGCAAGCACGGTCAACCGTCCGCAGGAACCCACGCCGCCATTCCCCTACCAAGTAGAAGAGGTTACATACCGCAATGAAATCGGCGACGTCACGATCGCGGGAACACTGACCGTTCCAGATGGCGAGGGTCCTTTTCCCGCGGCAATTCTGATCACCGGCTCGGGTGGACAGGATCGCAACGAGGAGATCTTTCAGCACAAGCCGTTCTGGGTGATCGCCGACCACCTCACCCGCCGGGGAATCGCCGTGCTTCGCGTGGACGATCGCGGCATCGGCGGTTCGTCGGCTGGACCACATCCGGGAACGGCCACGACCTTCGATTTCGCCGGTGATGTCGAGGCGGGCGTGGACTTTCTCACGAAGCGTCCAAACATCGGTCCCGTCGGACTCATCGGTCACAGTGAGGGCGGCATCATTGCGCCGATCGTGGCCGCTCGTTCCTCCAGCGTCGCGTTTATCGTACTCATGGCGGGGACCGGAGTTCGGGGTGATGTCCTGCTGGTCTCTCAGAACGAGACCCTCATGCGGGCCATGGACGCCGACGACGACGAAGTGGCCGCAAGCGGCCGCCTCCAACGAGCATTGTTTGACATCGTCGGCGATGATGCCTTGAGCGCCGATGAAACCGAAGTTCACCTCCGCACGCTCATCGAGGCCGACCCCGACTTTGCCGAAGCACCCGAATCCGAGCGAGCCGCTGGCATGAAGCAAGCCTTGGCTCAGTTGAAATCTCCTTGGATCCGCGCATTCGTCCGTTACAACCCGGCGCCCACCCTCGCCAAGGTGACATGCCCGGTCCTTGCCATCAACGGCGAACTGGACCTGCAGGTACCGCACACACAGAACCTCGACGCGATCGCCGCAGCCCTCACCAAAGGCGGCAATACCGACTGGACCGTTCGCGCCTTCCCAGGGCTGAATCATCTCTTTCAGCACAGCGAAACGGGGCTGGTATCCGAATACGGACAGATCGAGGAAACGATCTCTGAAGAGGTGCTCGACTTCATCGCCGACTGGATCGCCGTACGCTTTCTTGGGCAGCAGGGGCCGGAGATCCGCAGACTCGGCGCCCGGTTTCACCGCGTCCGAGTCGCGGCGTAATGGCCGCGCGCGGGTGGCGAGATTGGGTGGAAGATTCGGCCCCGCCAGAACCAATCAAGCGATTCATACACGATGTGGTCAAACGAACACGGCTCCGCAGCGACGAGAAGACCATCGTCGCCTGGCATCTTCTTGCCCACTTCGGTGATGCACTGGAAGCGGGCGCATCGGCCGAGGAAGCCATCGCACCCCATGGCGATCCAAAGAAAGCGGCGGCGGTGCTTCGGAAGAACGCCATTCTCAAGCGATGGTGGGTGGAGCGAGCCGCGACCTGTGCGGCGAAGGTGATCCTCGGACTCGTGATTGTGTTCAGTGTGGCGTGGGTGGTTGCTGTGATCTTCGCTGCACAACGCGTCCCGACGATCACAACCGACTACCTCGCCATGCTGAATGCGAAGGCCCTTGCCACACCCG
>JASMMN010000198.1 GCA_030748155.1 Phycisphaerales bacterium | reverse complement strand
GCTGCGAGCCTCCCCGTACAGCCGGGCAAGATCATTCCAGAACCCCGGGTAACTCTTGGCGACACAACCCGGATCGGAAACGCTGATTCCGCCCCGGCGAAGGCCCAATACGGCGAGGGCCATCGCAATGCGGTGGTCGTCCCACGACTGAATGGTGACGGGCGTATCGGGCAGCGGAACCGGCCGGATCACCAGATCGTCGCCCTCGATCACGACATCGGCTCCTGCCCGGCCAAGTTCACCCGCGATGGTCGTCACCCGATCCGACTCCTTGTGACGAAGGGTGCCAAGTCCGGTCAGTCGAGTCTGTCCATCGGCGAAACAGGCCGTTACGGCCAAAGCGGGCGCGGCGTCGGGCATCCCACCGCAGTCGATGGTTCCAATCGCATGAAGCCGGGCCGGACCCCGCAACTGCACACCTTCTTCGAGATTCTCAATGTCCAATCCCATCGCTTGAAGCACTTTGAAGGCTGCCGCATCAGGCTGGCCATCATCGAGCTGCAATCGGGGAATCGTCAGTTGAGATCCGAAGGTGATTGAGGCGGCCGCTGCCCAGAACAGCGCCGAACTCGCATCGGCCGGGATGATCCGATCACGCGCATGAAGCGGTGTCGATGGCACGGTGATTCGAGCAAGACGGTCGTCTTCGTACGCGGTCGTAACGGGCACTCCCCACTTCTGCAGTTCTGCAATCGTGAGTTTCAGGTACGGCTCACTCGTCGCCCGATGCCGCAATTGCACACTCAGGCCATCTGGCATCAGTGGCGCCACGAGCAACAGTGCCGAGAGAAACTGACTTGATGCTGTGGCACCAACTTCCAGGTGATTGGTCCGCCAAGGCCCTCCCACGACCCGAAGCGGCAGATGGCCAGCGACACCCAACGCCTCGACTTCAACGCCGAGCGAAGACAACAGGTCGGCCATATCACCCATCGGCCGTTCTCGAAGGCGGGAACTTCCATCGATGACAATGCCGCCATCGGTGAGCGTCGCGACGGAAAGCATGAAACGTGCTGGTGTTCCGCCGTGGCCGAGATCTACACGGGGCTGCGCAGGAACGAGCGGATGCCGTCCCCGCACCGCCACCTCGGTCCCGTCCCCCTCGATCGACACACCAAGCGTTTCCATCGCGGCGAGCAGCGAGTTCGTGTCATCGCCTCGCAGCAGACCCGAGAGGACGGAACACCCCTCCGCAAGCGCAGCAAGCACAATGGCGCGGCAGGAGATGCTCTTGGACCCTGGCACCTGGATGGCTGCACCGGGCTGGTTCTCGCACCGGGCGATCAAAATGGGGTCGGCGGGCACTCCCACCGCTCACTCGTCGCGGCGGAAAACCGCCACAATGTCCTCGACGGGTACGACGAAGAGTCGATTGTCGCCTTCGAAGTCCACCGGAACGGCATGCTTGGGATTGAAGAGTACTTTGTCGTACTGGGCGATCGGCCAATCCTCATCCCGTTCGATCTGGCTGCTCACAGCCACAACCCGCCCGGTGATGGTCGGAATCTCGATCTTGTCGGGAAGGTGGATCCCCGCTTTGGTTCTCTTGCGGTCCTCATCCTTGCGGAGAAGCACTCGCTGGCCGAGCGGCTCGACAATCTCCAGTTTGGCGGCGGTCTTCTTGGCAGACATGGTCCACACATTCTACGATCTCATTCCCCTCAGAGGAGAGATCCATGCCGGAACGCCTACGTGCCCTGGTTCGAGACGTCCACGATTACCCCCAGCGTGGCATCGTCTTTCGCGACATCACGCCGCTGCTGCGGGACCGTGCTGGCCTCGCGTTGGCGGCCGAACTCATGGTAAATCCGTTTCGGAACTGCCAGATCGATGTCGTGGTGGGGGCCGAATCCCGCGGTTTCATCTTCGGCACCCTGCTCGCCCGCGCGCTCAACGCCGGATTCGTGCCGATCAGGAAGCCCGGCAAACTGCCGGGGGAGACATACGCCCGCGACTACGACCTCGAGTATGGAAGCGACACGCTCGAGATTCACGCCGATGCGATTGAGCCGGGGCAGCGAGTCCTGCTTGTAGACGACCTCATCGCCACTGGAGGCACCATGCTCGCAAGCCGACAATTGATCGAATCCCTCGGCGGCGAGATTGCCGGAATCACCGTACTGATCGAACTCGCCGCCCTCGGAGGTGCCGCAAAGCAGGCTCCTCACCGCGTCCACAGCCTCCTTCAGTACTAGCCGATCACCCCCGGCGTCCGAAGCGAGAGAAACCGATTTTCATCTTGTGACTCGCACCGTATACTTCGGTTCTTCATCGAGGAAAGGGACCACTCGTGACAACCGCCAACGCTACCGCCGCGCAGACCGCGGCCGATCCACTTGCACTGCTGGACGTCGACCATGTTCGACTCTTCGTCGGTAACGCCAAACAGGCCGCCTTCTTCTACGCCTATACATTCGGATTCAGCATCGAACAACTCGCGGACCTGACGACTGGCAGCCGCGATCGAGCCCGCTATCTGCTGACCCAAGGCAACATTCGCATGGTGCTGGAAACGCCGCTCTCCAAGGACGACCCGGCGGCCGAGGAACTCCGCTGCTGCGGCGACGGAGTCAAGGACATCGCCTTCACGGTCGAAGACTCCGAATCGGCGTGGAAGCAGGCGATCGCCAATGGCGCCGAGTCCGCGTACGAGCCGCTGACGCTCTCGGACAAGACCGGCACCGTTACGACCGCGGGCATCAAGACCTACGGCCGCGCCGTGCACTCGTTCGTGAGCCGAACCGGCGACTACGCCATCGACCGCGTCAAGGAAGGCGGCGATTTCGAGCCCGGCTTCAAACGCATCGACAATCTCTCGATCAACGACTACAACCGCATGAACCCCTGCGGTCTGATGTTCCTCGACCACTGTGTGGGCAACGTCGACGACGGCAAGATGAACCACTGGGTCGAGTGGTACGAGAACGTCCTCGGCTTCGCGATGTTCAAGCACTTCGATGATGCGGACATTTCGACCGAGTACTCGGCGCTGATGTCGAAAGTGATGGCCTCGGGCAACAACCTCATCAAGTTCCCGATCAACGAGCCTGCCCCAGGCAAGAAGAAGAGCCAGATCCAGGAGTATCTGGAGTGGCACGACATGAATCCGGGCGTGCAGCACCTCGCGTTCCGCACGAACGACTGTGTCGAGTCGGTCTCCGAACTTCGCCGACGCGGCGTGGACTTCTTGCACATTCCCGAGGCGTACTACGAGACGGTCTGGAATCGCGTCGACCGCATCCTGACCGAGAACGGCCACAAGCCGGTCCGTGAAGACCACGAGCGGATCAAGGACCTGGGCATCCTCATCGACGCCGATGACCAGGGCTACCTGCTGCAGCTCTTCACCAAACCGCTGCAAGACCGCCCGACGCTCTTCTTCGAAATCATCGACCGCCGCGGCAGCCAATCCTTCGGCAAGGGCAACTTCAAGGCGCTCTTTGAGTCTCTCGAACTCGAGCAGGATCGGCGTGGAAACCTGTAGCCTGCGGCCCCGGTGATCCGCACGCTTTGTGCAGCAATGCCGAACCGAGTTCAGTTGATACGAGGCAATCGACGATGGCTCTGGCGGAGCGATCGTTTCCGTAGGGGTTGGACATTCCAACAAGACCGCCGCGCCACCCGGGGTCAAGTGCGCGATCGATCGCAGTTTCGATGGCTGCTTCGTCTGCCGGGGCGTCGATGATGTTGGCGGCGCGGGTGCGGCCCTGTTGTCGCATCCCGATATTGACGACGGGCAAAGCGAGCGAGGCTGCCTCCATGATGCCGCTCGATGAATTGCCCGCAAGGCACGCGGCATCACGAAGCAGCGCCCAGTACATGAGGTGATCGAGGTTGACCCGCAGCACGGCATCATCGCGGCGACTGCAAATGCCCCCGGCCATCTCGATGATGCGGTCGTACCCAGCATCTGCATTCGGGAAGCAGAAGACAAGCGGCGATGGACACCGCTCGATTGTCGAGAAGAAAACCTCGGCTTCGGCGGTCGTATCTCGGTGCATGGTTGTGGGATGAAAGGACACCACGATCGGAGGCTGGGTCAGCGGCATCCCGATCGCCGCTTCAACCGCGGCGGGTGGCGGCAGTACATCGTTCACGAGATGGTCCAGCGAGGGTGCGCCGGTGACGGCCACTCGCCAGGATTCCTCGCCCATCGCGATGACCCGATCGGCGGCGTCGCGAGTGGGTACCAGATGCAGGTGGCTCATCTTGGTCAGTGCGTCGCGAACCTGCTGATCGATGGCCCCTTCGCTGATCTCGCCGCCCTCGATGTGCGCGATGGGAATACGCAGTGCCATGGCCGCCGACGCCGGCGCGAGCATTTCGAAACGGTCGGCAGTCAGCAGCAGGATGTCTGGACGAAGTTCACCAAGACACTCCGCAAATCCCAGCGTCGCCCGCCCGATGCCCTCGGCCATGCCCTGATCCGAGTCGTCCTTGGACAGAAACGGAATCTCCGCAGTCACCGTGTAGCCCGCCTCCCGCACAGCGTTGATGGTCACGCCAAACCGCGCCTCCAGATGCGCGCCCCCCACCAGCAGCGAGACCTGCACACCGTCTCGGCCGCGGAGTTCCCGCAGCACCGGTTCAATGTGTCCCCAATCCGCCCGAGATGTCGTCACAACAGCAATATGTCGCATGTCGATGAGCATACCGCGGGCTGCCGCTTCCAACTCATCGCCGCTGCCGGTGCTCTACAATCCCTCTGGAGGAACCCCACATGCCCTACTACACATCGCTCGGCACGATTCCGCCGAAACGGCACATCCAATTCCGCCGCCCGGACGGCGTGCTGTACTCCGAGGAGGTCTTTGGCACCGAGGGGTTCGATGGACCAACCTCGACGATGTACCACATCCATCCACCGACGCAGGTCACAGGGTGGACGTGCGAGTACTCAACCAAGGTGGACTATCTCGAAGCCAATGTGATGCGGATGCGACATCTCACCACCTTCGAGGCCACCCCCAAGGGCGACCCCATCACTGGGCGCACCGTCCTGTTCGGGAACACCGACTGTGAAATCGGCATCTGCGTCCCGTCCGAACCCATGGACTACCACTTCAAGAACGGCCAGGGCGACGAGTGCCTCTACATCCACCACGGCACCGGAACCATCCATACGATGTTCGGGACGCTGCGTTTCCGTCCGCATGACTTCGTTGTCATTCCAAAAGGCACCATTTATCGCATGGTC
>JASMMN010000197.1 GCA_030748155.1 Phycisphaerales bacterium | reverse complement strand
TTCGGCGCACCGAATCCGTGTCCGCCCGAACTTCTCGACCTTCCCGAGTTGGAGCAAGGCAACGCACCCGCCGGCTCATGCTGGGTCGGCGCTTTCTACAACAGCGCAGGTACCTTCTTTCCCAATCGCAATCTGATCGAGGAGGCGGTTCCGATCTGCCACTTCGGCGGACACGACGAGCCCTTTGTGCTCATCACGCCGTACCTCGCCGTCTTCGACGATCGCGACGCCCGCGAGGAACTCGATCAGGCCACTTGGATCAACACCCGCCAAGGGGCCGCCTATCGAGGTCGAGACCTGACCGGCTTCATCGATGAAACCGGTCGCGTCCTCCACTTCAATCGCTACACCGGCGTCGCCATGGAGGCATCCAATCGATGATCTCCAACGTGCCAACCACCGACAGTGCTCATCCCTGTAGGCCGCGGAAGATGCCGCTCATCTCCGGCGTTGGTGGCCGCTCTGCCCGCGGCTTCTCGCTCATTGAGCTGCTGATGGCGATCTTCATTCTCGGCATCGGCCTAATCAGCATCGCCTCGCTGCTACCGGCTGGAATCGTGCTTCAGCAGCGAGCAGAGGACGAACTCATGGGTCCGCTCGTCGCGGCGGATGCGATTGAGTTGCTCCGCTCAAGGCTTGAGCCGGGCGACTTTGGCAGTTGGTGGGACTTCTACGACGCTCAACAGGAGTATTACCGAGAATTAGGCGACGAACAGACGGCCGACACCCTCAAGGCAAACACCATCGACAAGTTGTTCAATTCGCGTGATGCCCAGCCGGCGGCCTGGCTCTCGCACGATGTCTGGCCGTGGCAGCGTCCCGCAATCGTCACCTCCGCCTCGGACAGCGATGCGCCCGCGGCGAGCCCTGGGACGCTCGATGTGTTCAACGCGCTGGCCTATGACGGCTTGGCCGACACGGTGGGCGAGCATACCTTGCCAAGTGCGGATCCTTGGCGACGTTTTCAGTTCTTCGACCCATCGGACACGTCGCAGGCTGCCAAGGGCATCCCCTTCGATCTTTTTCACATGTCGAGTCCCCGCGTACTCATCACGCCGGAGGAGCGGTCGTGGCCTCGCCCGGATGTATCAAACCGCACGCCCATGTACTTCTGGGAGTGCGCCTTCCGAAAGGTTGGTGAGCAAGTTCAAGTTGCGATATTCGTGTATCGCGTGCAACGCAAGAGCCTGAATACGCCAGCCTGGACACCTGCGGCGGTGTACGCGGACTCGACCGGGAATTCCGACATGGTCCCGCTGCTGCGGACGGTGAATCTCGGTGACACATATCTTCCGTTTGGTCCGTGGACGGTTGGGTTGGACGGTCGCCGCGACGATACGCAGATTCCGGGCGGCGAGACGGGGGACGCCTTTGAAGCGGGCAATCCCGACTTTGATTGGCAGCGTCGCGGTCAATACCTGCTCGATCAATATGGAACTCTGCACCGCGTACTCAGCGGTCGTGATTCGACCGAATCGACCCTGACGCTGACGACCCCGGTGCCCGCGCCGATGGTGGTCGCGCAACTCGACCGTCTCGATCTGGACGAGGACAGGGTAAAGGACGATCCACAGATGTTCACCGCAAGCACGATCCTTCCTGCGTTGGCAATGGGGAACATGAGCAGGAAGATCGACTATCCGACGGGACTCATGCGATCCGATTCCCAGCATCCCGTCGTCGATCGTCTCTGGTATCTGCCCTCTGATGTGCAGACCGAGGACGGCATGACCTATCAGTTGATTCCTGTCTACGCGACGGTTGGAAACCTGTGATGCGGTGGCGAGAGACAATGCAGCGACGTGGATTCACGCTCATCGAGATCCTCGTTGCGGTGGCGGTGCTGGTTGTCATCATCCTCATCTGCGGGCAGGCCTTTCAGGCGGCCTCTGCGGTGGCCCGGCAGGGCGAAGCAAGCGGGGACACCCTTCAGGAAGCATGGACCATCAAACAGAAGATCGAAGACGATCTTGGCCGCATCAGCCCCGATGGCGCACTGGTGATCCACAGCGTCGAAGTCCCCAACGATTTCAATCGCACGAAGTGGAACGGTGTCGGGGTTCGCCCGGGCCTGATCAATCCGGCATTGCCGCCGACCGCGCCGATTCGCTGCGATCAACTGCTTTTCTTCGCGAGCGGATACGAGCCGTCGAGCAAGTACGGATCGGGTCAATACGGCCAGCAACTTGCGGTGCCCCGCGTGCTCGGTGGTGCCGCGATGGTGAGTTACGGACACGGCCTGCAATTCCCCGAACT